>NZ_JBHZAG010000035.1:0-82495 GCF_042754125.1 Amycolatopsis sp. NPDC059235 | reverse complement strand
TTTTTTTTTATAAACACACACCCAACCACACCCAACACACCCAAACCGCCGGGGGGGGGGTGGTCTTACCTCCCTTTCCGCCCCGCCTCCCCCCCCCCCCGCCGCGCGTAGTCACAATCCGGCTGAGGGGTGGTGGCCCCACACCGCACCAGCAGAAACACCGGCGAAAACTCAGATATCCAACATATACGGGACCTCATCCTGAGCCCGCCCGCTCATCCACTCCCGCAGCGCCTTAGTCGCCAGCACATCGTCCTCGTTGTACCGCAACAACCGCTCCCGCTGTTCATCATCGGGAACCGCGCCGTCCATTCCGACCGCGTCCCGGTACCACCGCATCGAGGCCTCGCCACCAGCCTCCGGATCTCGCCAAGCGAACCCGGCCACCGGAGCGATCACCTTCAGGCCCTTGCCCCGCGAGCACAGGAACTGATCCGTCACGCTGCGGAACAGATCCACCCACTCATCAGAGTCCACAAAGGACTGCACAGCCCGCTTCTCCGGCACCCCGGAGTACTCCCCGAACCGCTCCACCGACCCGAACAGCCACCGGTTCTCCGCGAGCGCGTTGTAGCAATACGCCCGGAAAGTCAGCCCCGCGGCGAGAGTCCGCGCACGAACATCCGTGAACCAGGCCCAAAACTCCGCGAACGACCGCGCCTCGTCCACCGTTGGCAGCGGCTCCCAGGTCGCGAACGCCCGATACCCCTGCGGCACCCCGATGTCCACTCCGGACAGCAGCGTCCCCCACAGATAAGCGCCGGCGTCGCCGAAGCTCTCCATGTCCACGTCGACCTCGACGTCCGCGCGCGGCACTTCGATCTGCGGCGTGCGGCGCACCACCGTGAGATCCGCCAGCCACGCCCGGGCCAGCATGATCGCGTCGGAGAACGTACCGCCCGTCCAGTTCATCGGGGGCGGTTCGGCTGCCGGGTCCAGCGCGGCCAGCTTGTCTACAGTGGACACTCCGACGCGCCGCAACTCGCCCGCGTCCTCGCCGCGCACCACCAGGCTCACGTCACGCGTCTCGGTGAGCACGACCTCGCAGGTGGCCCAGAAGGGACACCGTCGGCACTCCAACACTCGCGAAGGCGCGGCCAACGCTTCGGCACCCGTGGCGGCTGCGGTCGCGACAGCGAGCCGGTCCTCGAAGCGCGCGTCGTACTCGTCCAGCGCGCTGCGGCCGCCCGGCCAGGTGCCCGCCGTGAGGTCGTGCCACACGACGACATCGGCGTCCAGACCGATCACGCCGCCGACGGCACGTCCGCTGGCCGCCAGGCCGCGCGACTCCAGCATTCGCCGCAGATGCGCGAGACGCAGCTGGTCTCGCGGCTGCGAGCGGACCTTGCGCAGCTCGTCCGGCGAGCGGCGCGCCGGGTCCAGCTCCGTCATCGCGGTGGTGGGCGCGCCCTGGCCGCGATCGGTGATCCGGTGCCGGACCACCAGCACCGGCACGTATCCGTCGCCGACGCGCACGAGCAGGTCGATGCCGCCGCGCCGGTGCCCGACCGGATCCGCGGGCAGCAGCGCGCCCCAGATGTACTGCGCGGCATCGGCGAACGCCTGCTCGGTGCGCTGCACGCGCTCGCCCGCGGACGCGGCGCGCGGCACCCGCGCCCAGGTGGCGTCCAGCCCCGAGGCCGCGACCAGCTGTTCGAGGATTTCCTCGCGGTGCGCGGTCGCGTCGTCGATGCGCTGCTGCGCCGTCGGATCCGGCGGCGGCAGCGGCACGTCGCGCATCGCCGGGTCGTGTTCCAGGTGCACCCGGCGGCGGCAACGGCTCACCGCTCCCGCGTCGAGCAACACCTCGTCTCCCATAGCGATCACAATAGATCGTGGGTACGACATTCCCCGCGCGAGCCGACATGCCCGTCACGTCGGGGACCAGTAAGTTCATTCGGAGAAGGCGTGGGAGGTAACGGCCATGGCGCGCAAGGCCAAGCAAGACAAGGCCAAGCAGGACGAGGGTGAAGCCCGGATCACCCCGAAGAAGGCGAAGAACGCGGTCGCGGTGGCCAAGGTGCTCGGACCGGCGGTGCTGCCGGTGCTCGCGCCGTACGCGGTCCGCGCGGCGGGCGCGGCGCGGGAGGCGTACGACCGCTACCAGGCCCGCAAGCTGGGCGTCGCCGTCGACCAGCTCGGCGAGTACACCGGCCGCGGCGCGGCGCTGCACGCCCGGATCGCGGGTCTCGTGCAGGGGCTCGGCGAGCTGAAGAAGTCGGCGAAGGCGACCGAGCAGGACCAGAAGTTCGCCGCCGAGACGCAGTCGACGCTGGAACAGCTGTCGGCCACGGTGCGCGCCGCCGAGCGCATGCCCGCGGCTCGGCGCAAGGCCGCGCACCGCGCGGTGACCGGCGAACTCGAACGGCTCGAAGACCAGCTGCTGCACCGCCTAGGCATCTGAAAGCCGTGAAGGGCTCCTTGAGGGAATCTAATTCCCTCAAGGAGCCCTTCACGGACCGCTGATGCGCTACTTGATGAAGCCCTTCTCCAGCATCCAGTCGTGCGCGACGGTGCCGGCGTCCTTGCCGTCCACGTCGACCTTCTTGCACAGCTCGACCATCTGCTTGTTGTCGAGCGCCGCCGCCACCTTCTCCAGCGGACCGCGGATCTCCGGATACTTGTCCAGGAACTCCGTTCGCAGCGTCGCCGCCGCGTTGTACTGCGGGAACGCCTTCTTGTCGTCCTCGAGCACGCGCAGGTTCAGCCCGGAGATCCGGCCGTCGGTGGTGAACACCTCGCCGACCGGGCAGGTGCCGTTGGCCACCGCCGAATAGATGGTGCCGATCCCGAAGTTCTCGATCTTCGGATTCTTGAACCCGTACGCCTTGACCGCCGCCGGGAACCCGTCCTGGCGGCTGGTGAACTCCGTCTCCAGGCAGAACCGGTTCTGATCCGGGTGCGTGGTGAGGAACTTCGCCAGGTCCGAGGTGGACTTGAGGTTGTTCTTCGCCGCGTACGCCTCGGTGGTGGCGAACGCGTACTGGTCGTTCAGCGGCGAGTAGTTCAGCCAGGTGACGCCGTACTTCTCCGCATCGGCCTTCTTCGTGGCCTCGTACTGCGCCTTCTCCCCGCCCGGAACCGGCAGTTCGTTGCCCTGGTAGTTGATCCAGCCGGTGCCGGTGTACTCCCAGGTCACGTCGGTCTGCCCGTTGAGCAGCGCCTGCCGGGACGAGTTCGACCCCTTGATGTCGGTGAGGTCGATGACGTCCATGCCCGCCGCGCTCAACGCCATTTCGGCCATGTAGCCGAGGATGATGTTCTCGGTGAAGTCCTTCGACCCGACGACCACCCGCTGGCCTTCGAGCGACGGGATCGGCCGGATCGAGCCCGGTTCGATCTTGAACGGGATCGAGGTGTTGACGTCGAGCCCGCACGCCGAGAGCGTCCCGGCGAGCAGGGCGGCGCCGACCAGCGCGCCCGCCTTTTTCAGGACGTTCATCAGCGCAGTCCCTTCGGTCCGAAGTACTGCTCGGCGACCGCGCCCAGCCAGTCCACCAGCAGCGCCAGCGCGACGGCCAGCACCGAACCGGTGATCAGCACCTTCGTGAGGTTGAGCTTGTAGCCGGTGTCGATCAGGAGCCCGAACCCGCCCGCGTTGACGAACATGCCGAACGTCGCGGTCCCGACCGCCAGCACGAGCGACGTGCGCAGGCCGGCCAGGATCAGCGGGACGGCGAGCGGGAATTCCACCCGCCACAGCACCTTCTGCGCGGACATCCCGATGCCGCGGCCCGCGTCGATGAGCGACGGGTCGACCTGCTGGATGCCGACCATCGTGTTGCGCAGCACCGGGAGCAGCGAATAGAACGCCAGCGGCAGCGCGGCGACCCAGAGCCCGCCGACCGCGCCGGTGAAGATGAACCACAGCACCAGCACGCCCAGCGCGGGCGCGGCCTGTCCGATGTTCGCGATCGCCAGGAAGATCGGCGCGAGCCACTTCGCCCACGGCCGGGTCACGATGATCCCGAGCGGCACCGCCACCAGCACCACGATCGCGGTGACCACGACGGTCATCGCCAAGTGGTCGCGCAGCGCGGTGAGCAGCGACTCCGCGTTGAGGGTTTCCTTCTCGGTCGCGGTGAGCCCGCTCGCGAACACCCAGATGAGCGTGACCGCGACGATCAGCACGACCACGGCGGGCTGAGCGAACAGCCGGACGCGTTCCGCGCGGCGGGAGCCTGACTCGGTGCTGAAACCGGTATCGACGGCAGCGGTCATGCCGTGGCCCCGTCCTCGTCGACGTGGTCGTCGGCGTGCTCGTCGCGCAGCTGCTGGATCGTCGCGATGACCGTGTCCAGCTTGATCGTGCCCGCGTATTCACCGCGCGCGCCGGTGACCGGCACCGAACCGCCTTCGGCGAGCATCGCCTCCAGCGCGTCCTGCAGCGTCGACTGGAGGCTCACGATGTCGCGCAGCGGCTTGCCGACCGAACCCAGCGACGTCGCGTTGGTCAGCTCGCGCACGTGCACCCAGCGGATCGGCCGCCGCCGCTGGTCGAGCACCAGTGCGAACGGCTTGCGCGATTTGCTCAGCTTCTCCCGCACGTCGGCGGGCGATTCGTCGATCGTCGTGGTGAGCGCGTCCTGCTGCAGTTCGACGTCGCGCACGCGCAGCAGGGTCAGCTGCTTGAGCGAAGCACCGGCGCCCACGAAACCGGCGACCGTGTCGTCGGCCGGGTTCGCCAGGATCGACTCCGGCGTGTCGTACTGCAGGATCTTCGACTGGTTGCCGAGCACCGCGATCCGGTCGCCGAGCTTGACCGCCTCGTCGAAGTCGTGCGTGACGAAGACGATCGTCTTCTTCAGGTCGGTCTGCAGCCGCAGCAGTTCGTCCTGCAGGTTGCCGCGGGTGATCGGGTCGACCGCGCCGAACGGCTCGTCCATCAGCAGCACCGGCGGGTCGGCGGCGAGCGCGCGGGCCACGCCGACGCGCTGCTGCTGCCCGCCGGACAGCTGGCGCGGGTAGCGGTCGCGGAAATCGGCCGGGTCGAGCCCGACCAGGTCCATCATCTCCTCGACCCGCGCGGTCACCTTCTTCTTGTCCCAGCCGAGCAGGCCGGGCACGACGGCGATGTTCTGCGCCACGGTGAAGTGCGGGAACAGCCCGGCCTGCTGGATCGCATAGCCGATCTGGCGGCGCAGGGTGTCCACGTCGAGCTTCAGCGCGTCCTGCCCGCCGATGGTGATGCGGCCGGACGACGGCTCGATCAGCCGGTTGATCATCCGCATCGTGGTGGTCTTGCCGCAGCCGGACGGGCCGACGAACACCACGATCTTGCCCGCGGGCACGACCATCGAGAAGTCGTCGACCGCGGGGGCGCGGGTGCCGGAGTAGCGCTTGGTGACGTGGTCGAGTTCGATCTCGACGCCGGAGACGGTTTCTTCGGTCGCAGTGTGCTCAGCCACGGACACCCCTAGAAATGGTGAATCGCTTGATCAGGACGTAGATGCCGTCGAGCACCAGCGCGAGGATGACCACGCCGACGGTGCCGGTGAGGGCCTGGTTGAGGGAGTTCGTGCTCCCGGCGTTGGTGAGGCCGGAGAAGACCTCCGCGCCGAGGCCGGGGCCCTTGGCGTAGGCCGCGATCACCGCGATGCCCATGAGCATCTGCGTGGCGACCCGCATGCCGGTGAGGATCGCGGGCCAGGCCAGCCGCAGTTCGACCCGGGTGAGCACGGACAGCCTGCTCATCCCGATGCCGCGGGCGGCGTCGGTGATCGCCGGGTCGACCGCGTCGAGGCCGACGATCGTGTTGCGGACGATGGGCAGCAGGCCGTAGAGCACGAGCGCGATCACCGCGGTGGTCGAGCCGAGGCCCGAGAGCGGGATCAGCAGACCCAGCAGGGCGAACGACGGGACGGTGAGGATCGTGCTGGCCAGTGCCGTGGCGACTGCGGAGCCGATGGGGCTGCGATAGACGGCGATGCCGATCAGCACGCCAAGGATCGCGGCGAGGATCGTGCACTGCACCACCATGCTGGTGTGCAGCCACGCCTGGAGCAGCAGCCTTCCCCACCGGTCCGAGATGTACTCGAAGAGGTTCATCCGTATTCGTTCTCCCGCCAGCTTGCGAGCCCCGGACGTCACCCGTTCGGAGTAGCCCATCAATCGGCAGGGTGACTACCCGGAACGGATACGGTCGAAACCCCCACTTCTCGGTTGTGATTACCCACCGTTTCGCATCCGCCTGGGGTCGGCAACCGAAGCGACGGGCCCCACCGGGCGGTATTTACCGGATCGAGACCCGCCTACCTGTGGGTTTTCCGCAGATGCTCACCATTCGAGACGCTTCAGTCACCCACCGGAGTGCCGTTAAGCTGCCCGAATGAGCACCCCGGCCCGGCATCGCGGCGCACTCGCCGCTGTCCGCGGCGGATTGCTCGCTCTGAGTTCGGCGTCACTCGCCGTCACCGCGCACGCGGCCGCCGACGGCGGACTGCCGGATCCCGCGCTCACCTTGCTGCTGACCGGCCTGCTCGGCTGGACCGCCACCGCGCTCGCCGGCCGGGCGCGCGGACCGCTCGCCACCATCGCCGTGCTCGGCGGCGGACAGCTCGTCATGCACCTCGTGCTGACGACGCTCGGCGGGCATGACCCGAGTGGTGCGGCTGCCGCGCCGGACGGCTGGGCGATGACCGCGGCACACGCCGTCGCGACCCTGCTCACCGCGCTGGTGCTGGCCCGGGCGGACGCGATGCTGCTCGCGGTGCTCCGCGTGGTGCGGGTGATTCTTCCGCTGCTGATCCGGCCGCTGCCGGTTCCGGTGGCGGCCGCCGGGATCGCGCGGCCGCGTGCGGCTGGCGCGGTGCCGTTGCTGAGCGTTGAACTGAGGCGCGTCCGGGGACGGCGCGGACCTCCTGAGGGCTCCTGAACCCCTCGTGAGTGCTGATGCCGGTTCTCACCGGCTTTGCCGCTCACCACCCCTTCCCCCTTTTCCGGCGCAGGCTCTGCCTCCGTCGGCTCACCCCTGTTCAGGAGCAGTTGTGTCTCACCATGTCTTCCGTCGCGCCGGCGTGCTCGCCGCGACCGTCGCCGCCACCGGTCTGCTCGGCGCGGGCATCGCGTCCGCGCACGTGACCGCCAACGTCTACGGCGACCAGCCGGCCAAGGGCGGCTACGGCACGATCTTCTTCCGCGTCCCCAACGAGGACGCGAAGCTCGGCACGATCAAGGTCGAGGTCGACGTCAAACCGGAGTACGGCATCGGCAACTTCCGCACCAAGCCGATCCCCGGCTGGACCGCCGAGGTCACCAAGTCGAAGCTGCCGCAGCCGGTGACCACCGCGTCCGGCACGAAGATCACCGAGGCGGTCACGAAGGTCGTCTGGACCGCGCAGCCGGGCACGAAGATCGGCTCTACCGAGTTCCAGGAGTTCGAGGTCAGCGGCGGCCCGCTGCCGTCGAACGTCGACCAGCTCGAATTCCCCGCCATCCAGACGTACGAGGGTGGCAAAGTGGTGGACTGGAACCAGCCCACCCCGCCCAGCGGCGAGGAGCCGGAGCACCCCGCCCCGACCATCAAGCTCGCCGCCGCCGAATCGTCGGAGCACGGCGGCCACACGCAGACCGCGGCCTCCGGTGACAACGCCGAAGCGGCCTCGTCGTCGGACAACACGGCGCGCTGGCTCGGCGGGGCCGGCCTCGTGGTCGGCGCGCTCGGGCTCGGCGTCGGCGCGGGCGCGGTGCTGCGTTCCCGTCGTCCGGCCGCGGGAAAGACCGAAGGAACCAAGTAATGCGTAAAGCGCTTCTCGCGCTGGCGATTTCCGGGGTGGCCCTGCTCGGCACGGCCACCCCGGCGCTGGCGCACAACGTGCTGATCAACTCCGACCCGGCCAACGGCGCGTCCGTCGCCAAGGGCCCGGCGAAGGTCACGCTCACGTTCGACCAGTACGTGCAGAACGCCGATGTCAACCAGATCGCGGTGACCGGGCCGGACGGCAGCCAGTGGGCCGAGGGTCCGGTGACGGTGGAGAACAACGTGCTGAGCGCGCCGCTGCGGCCGCTCGGCCCGGCGGGCAAGTACACCGTCGGCTACCGGGTCCTCTCCGCCGACGGGCACCCGGTGTCCGGCGAGATCCCGTTCACCCTGACCGCCGCGGGCAACGGCACCCCGGCCAAGGGCGACGCGGCCAAGGCGGCCGGGGCTCCGGCGAATTCGCCGGCGGCCGCCTCGTCCTCATCGTCGTCGAGCGGCGTGCCGATCTGGGTGTGGATCGCCGGCGCGGTGGTGCTGCTCGCGATCGGCCTCACCGTCGCGCTGCGCACCGGTCGCGACCCCGGATCGGACAAGGCGGACCAGTGACGCGAGCCGAGACCACCTCCGGTATCCGCTGGGCCACGCTCGCCTGCGTGGTCGTCGCGGGGCTGCTGGGCGCGCTGATCGGCATCGCGCTCACCGCGTCCTCGCCCATTCCGGGCGTGGTGGAACCCAGCGAGGTGGTCTCGGCGGCCATCCCGGTCGTGCGCGTGCTGCTGGACCTGTCGGCGGTCGCGACGATCGGGCTGGCCCTGTTGTCCGTGCTGGTCGGCTACGACCGGCCGAAGCTCACCGAACCGGTCATGCGCCGGGCTCGTCCCGCCGCCGTCGCCGCCGCGCTGATCTGGGCGGCGACCGCGGTGGTCGCGCTGATCCTGCAGACCGCCGAGTACAAGCCGGGCAAGAAGATGCTGACCGGCGGCGACATCGGCAGCTACATCGCCGACGTCGGTGCGGGCAAGGCGCTGGTGATCGTGGCGGTGCTCGCGCTGCTGCACGCCGCGCTCGGCTTTGTCGCGCTGCGCAAGGGCGAGAAGGTGCCCGCCGAGGTGCGGGTGGGCCTGGGCATGTTCGCGCTGCTGCCGTTGCCGGTCACCGGCCACGCGTCGAACTGGGCCTATCACGACTACACGATGATCTCGATGGAACTGCACGTGATGAGCGCGGTCGCCTGGTGCGGCGGCCTCGGCGCGATGATCGTGCTGCTGGCCGCGAACCGGACGCTGCTCGCGCACGCGCTGCCGCGGTTCTCGAAGCTGGCGACGCTGTGCCTGGTGCTGTCCGCGGTGACCGGTCTCTTCAACGGCATCGTGGAAATCCTCGCCAATCCGACGATCAGCTTCTGGGCGGGCGTGTTCACCACGCCGTACGGCCAGCTGATGGTGCTGAAGGTGCTGTGCACCGGCGCGATCGCGCTGCTGGCTGCCAACTTGCGGTGGCGGCTGATGCCGCGCATCGTGCGACATCAGCGGACGGCGCTCGCGTCGTGGGCCACGCTGGAACTGACCGTGATGGGTCTGGCTTTCGGCTTCGCGGTGGTGCTTACCCGGGCCCCGGTCGCGGTGTCCTGACCGGCCGAAGTGACGGCGGGTAGCCGCAACTTGCACAATGGGACTAGCAGTACGCTAAGTGGGGCGACCTGCCGGACCGAATTCTCGCTGCGCAGCGATACCTCGTGGGCCATCGACGGAAAGCGGCGAACGGTCATCTGCAGTCGGCGAATGCACGTGCAGAATCCCGCTCAACGGTATCTCGTCCACGCGGTGGCCGTCCGGCCGTCGCGCAGGTCCGCCAGCCGACGGCGGAGTTCAGCCCGCACCGGCGGATGACTGCGCAGAATCGGCAGCACGCTCGTCGTCAGCTTCAGCTCCCGCACCGCCCGGAGCACGGAAAACCCCGGCCAGGCCGTCACGTCGAAGCCGTAGGCCTCGGCGAACTCGGCATACCGGGCAGGCGGGTCACCGAACCGTTCGCGGCCGACGGCGAGCGGCGTCAGGTCCCATTCCGGCGGGCCGACGCAGGAGGAGTCGAAATCGCACAGCACCGGGCCGTCCGGACCGGGCAGCACGTTGCCCGGATGCGCGTCGCCGTGCACGAATCCCCTGGCCAGCGGGAAATCCAGGGTGTCGAGCCGGTCCCGTACCTCGGCGCAGCGCTCCAGCAGGAACCGCTGGTCGGCGTCGGCGAGCTCCTCGGCGTCGGCGACCCTGGCCTCGATCGAGCTCAGCGGCTCCCATTCGGGCAGGCCGTCCGGCGGGGGCAGCGCGTGCACCTGGCGCAGCAGGCCGGCCAGGTCGGCGGGCGTCGGCGGCGGTCCGGCGAACGGCACCAGATCCCAGACCGTGACGAGATGTCCTCGCACGTCGAGCGGTTGCTCGACCCCGGCCAGCAGCCGGACCGCGGGCACGTCGTGCCGGGCGAAATGCTCGGCAACGCGCACGACCGTGCCGACGCGGTGGCGCAGCCGGGTGGAGCCGACGATCCGCACCACGACCGGTGCCCCGGCCAGCGCGAACACCGCGTTGTTGGTGAACCGCAGCAGACGCGCGCCCGCCGGGTCGAGGCCCAGCCGGGCGCACGTGGCGGTCAGCACCCGGCGCAGTTTCGCAGGGGTGAACCTGCCTTCGGGCAAGGCGAATCCGGTCGGGCTCAGGCCGCGTAGAAGATCTTGAGCCGGTCGGCGAGGTCGCGGGCGTCGGGGTTGTTGCGCCGCCGTTCGGCCTCCGCCTGAAGGGGCCGCATCCGGTCCTTGACCCGCGCGGACTTGATGCTCTCCGCGCATTCGATGGCCTTGCCGCCGATCTTCACGCCGTGGTCGATATCGCCCTCGAGCAGGTGATTCGTGGCGAGCGCGCTCAGCATGAACGCCTTGCTGCGGGCCATGTCGTCGGTGTAGGCGTCGACCGCCCGGCTCAGCGCCGGGATCGCGTACTTCGTGTGCTCGGGGTTCTTCATCGCCAGCACGGTGTGCACGGTGCCGGTCATCGCGTAGACGTCGGTCTCGTTGAAGAATTTGACCCACGATTCGGCCGAGGCCAGGTCGGCGCGGGCGAATTCGTCCTTGCACCGGCCGAGCAGCTTCACCGATTGTTCCTCGTTGCCCATCATCGCGTAGGCCCACGCCTCGTTGCCGCAGAGCACGGCGACGGCCAGCTCGGAACCGGATTCCTGCGCGGCGATCTGGCCGAGCTGGAACAGCTTGAGCGCGTCGTTGGGGGCGTCCTGGTGCAGGTAAACGCGGCCCATCCGGTACAGCACGTTGGCCACCAGGTGGTGGTCGCCGCCCTGTTTGGCCAGGTCGAGCGCCTGCGCGAAATGCCCGCGCGCGGAATCCATCAGACCGGTGTCGAACGACGTCCATCCGGCGAGGCTGTGCAGGTCCGCGATCGCGGTGAACAGCCGGGTCTTCACCTGCTCGGCCGCGCTGGAGTCGAGCATCTGCTGGCCCCAGGACAGCTGCGCGACGACCGCGTCGCGGCAGAATCCGCCGCCGTACTGGTAATCGAGCGCGCGCAACGCTCTGGTCGCCGCCTCGACCTGGCGCACGTCGGTCGTCCCGATGCGCCCGGGGGCGGGAGTGCGCGCGGGCGCCTCCGACCACGTGCCGGATTCCGGACCGAACACCGCCGCACCCATCGTGACCTGGGCGGCGTGCGCGAGGAACCTCCGTCGCTTCACGGACTCGTCCTCCTCAGCCTGCCGGCCGTCGGACGCGCCGACGACCCGTATCGCCGTGGTCTCGTCATAGGCGAGACCCATGTATCCACGGGGGACACCCAGGCCGTCGGCGATTCTCGTGAGCACGTCGTAGGCCATGACCTGGCGACCCTTGAGGATCTCCGACACCTCGGACTGCGACTGGCCGGTCATCGCGGCGATCTGGCGCTGCGATACTCCGTGTTTGCGCAACAGCCGGTACACGGCGCTGACCTCGCGGGCGGCGAGCGCCTCCCGCATGTCGGGCTGTTCCCAGGCGTCGGCCGGAACCGGACTGCCTGACCGGGCGTCTGCGTGAGAGACTCCGGAACCACTGCCAGCACTGGCATCCATTGCCATTGCGCCCCCTCACCGTCTCCTGGGCGTCTGATCAGCACCCTAAGCACACGCGAGAACCTTGTGAAACGCGCGGACAGCCGGGTTGATCGGCAGGGCCGAACTCCGCTGACCGCTTACCGTGGAACGCGGTCCGGTCACCGCTATGACGCGGTTTCGACCTTCTCTCGCACCCGGTTTCACTTCACTGTAGTTGCCAGATCTCCGTCACTGCTCGCACACCGGCAGCGATCACGGAGAGCGATGGACCCGACGACACAGATCTGCCGGGACAGGTGCATCTCGCAAGATGCGCCGGCCCGGGACGAGAAAGCGTGGAGGGACAGTGGAGTTCGTGGATTCGCTCGGTGGAGGACACGCCGGGACCGCGGTGCGGTCCGTTCGGCCCGCCGCACCGGGAATCGCCACGGCACGCCCGGTGCCGCCTACTGTCGCTTCCGCTGTCGCCGCTTCGGTGTCCGCTGACCCGCGTACCGCGGGCGTGCGGCATTTCGAGGGCGGCCAGGTCGTGTGGCGCGTGCAATGCGGAGATCTCATCAGCCGCGAGCGCGCCGTGACGGTGTTCGTCGAGGACGACGAGGTCGTCGTGGTGTCCCCGCCTGGGGAGACCGCCCGCCTCACGTCCGGCCAGCTCGGCCAGCTCCGGGCCGCGCTCAACGAAGCCGCCACGATGGCGGAAAGGTGACGGTGAGTTTCCCCATGGATCAGGTTCTCGGTCAGGTTCTCCGCAACGCCGTGTGGGAGCGCCTCGACATGCTGTCCGACCTGGCGGAACGCGCCGACGCCCCGTCGCTGGTCTCGGTCGCCCGCTCCGAACTGCCCCGGCTCGCCGAGGGCTGGCGCGCGATGCTGCAGGCGCACGAGCCCGACGAGCGCGGCGACTGCCCCACCTGTTCGACGCGCTGGCACCGCTGCAAGGCCCCGTGTTCGGTGTGGCAGGTGGCGCACGAGCACCTGGTCGCGGGCGGTCTCGCCCCGCAGGCGCTCTCCGCGGGCGGGCACCGGCCCGCCCGCCGCCGCGCCGCGGTTCCCGCCGTGCCCGGCCAGAACCGGCGAGCCGAATCGCCCGCGGAGACCACTGGCAGGCACGCGCTGGTGAAGCCCCGGCCGATCAGCGCCTGACCCCTCGGGTGGGGTGAGTCCGGGCGGATCACCCCACCCGTCTCGACTGGCGAGCGCGCGGCGAGCCCGGAAGCCCCAACCGGCTCGGTCGCCCGGCATCCTCGCCCGGCCGAGGGCTGGTCCGTCCGTCCCCCCGAGCGAGACGGACCGCCCTCGGCCACCCCTAGCCCGCAAACGCGATTAATCGAAAAATGTCCGGCAGAACACCTAGCGGACGCAGTAATCGGACGCTAGGTTGAAGATCATCGCACCGGTGCCGCCGCACCGGTCGCGACCCAGAACTCCGCGGGCCGGTGCCGTTGCACTCCCCTCCCCCGACCGGCACCGGCCCGCGGTTCCACTTCCCAGACCCGCCGCCGACTCCGAGTTCCGGAGTTCCGCGGCGGGTTTTGTGCGCTTGCCGCCGGCCCGCTGGCAAACGCGGGCACCGCCGACGTACATAAGCGCAACACCGAGGCAACCGCGCGAGAACTCTCGGTAACCTGATCCGGGGGTCTGTGCGTTCGAATTCGGCTGCGCGCCCAAGTGATGTGTGTTGAGCGTCGGGAAGGGCCGGTATGTCGAATCCATTGGTCGCCGAAAAGCAGGACTCGACCTCGGCTATCTCCGGCATCTCGATCCTCGAGGCTGGCAAGGGCCTGAAGGACGGCATCGAGTCCGGCGACTGGGCGGCGACCGTGATGGGCGCGGTCGGGGTCGGCATGGAAGCGCTCGCCGCGGTGATGGACCCGTTCGGCGCGATCCTCGCCGCGGGCGTCGGCTGGCTGATCGAGCACGTCGGCCCGCTCAAGGAAGCGCTGGACAAACTGGCCGGCGACCCGGACCAGGTGCACGCGTACTCCGAGACCTGGAAGAACGTCGCCAAAGAGGTCTCGGCGGTCTCCCAGGACCTGGCCGCGCAGGTCAAAAAGGACATCGAGTCCTGGGAGGGCACCAGCGCCGACGCCTACCGCAAGCAGGCCGAGGAGGTCGCCAAGACTCTCGAAGGCGCCGCGCAGGCGTGCGAAGGCGCGGGCAGCGGGGTGAAGACCGCGGGCGAGGTCGTCGGCGCGGTGCGGATGCTCGTGCGCGACATCATCGCCCAGGTCGTGGCGCACCTGATCTCGTGGGCGCTGCAGGTGCTGTTCACCCTCGGCATCGGGATGGCCTGGGTGGTGCCGCAGGTGGTCAACCTGGTGGCCAAGACCGCCAAGCAGATCGCCGAACTGGTCAAGAACCTCACCAAGGCGCTCAAGGAACTCGGCAAGCTCCTCACCAAGACCAAGGGCCTGTTCGAGAACGTCGCCAAGTCGATGAAGAGCATCAAGGGCGGCGCCAAGGACGCCACGCACACGCCGAAGGAGATCAAGTCTCCCGGCGGCGGCTCCACCAAGCCTTCCGGCGCGAAGGACACCCCGAACGAAAAAGGCGGTGGCGGTGGCGAGAAACCGCCGCCGGTCAAGGACGAGTCCACCAACACCTCCGGTGCGCACGACGGGCCGCCGCCGGAAAACAAGGGCGGCGGGAACCACGAGCCGCCTCCGCGCGAACCCGCGAAGGACGAGCCGCAGGGCAACGGCGGTGCCGAGGGCGGCGGGAACAAGAACGAACGCGGCGGGAACGAGCGGTCCGACCCGGAGAAGGACAAGACCGAGGCGTCCAACGCGAAGCAGGAGGGCGACGCCGATCCGCCCTGCCTGACCGACCCGGTCGTCATCTCCACCGGCGAGGTGCTCGTCGAGGACTACGACCTCGAACTGCCGGAACTGCTGATGCGGCGGACGCATCGGTCGTCGTATCGCTCCGGGCGCTGGTTCGGCTCGACCTGGGCGTCCACTGTGGACCAACGGCTGGAGTTCGGCGAGGAGTACATCCGGTACTACGGGCCGGAAGGCGTGACCCTCTACTACCCGATGCCCGCCGGGGACGAGCCGGTGCTGCCGACCGAAGGCGCGCGCTGGCCGCTCACCAAGCACGCCGACGGCAGCTGCACCATCGACCAGGTGCGTCCGGACCGGACGATGCGGTTTTCCGGCGAGGGCAAGGCATTGCCGCTGCGCTCGATCGAGGACGCCGACGGCGCGCGGACCGAACTGTCCTACGACGACTCCGGCGCGCCGGCGCTGCTCACGCATTCCAGCGGGATCCAGGTCGGCTTCCGCACTGACGGGCACCGCGTCACCGAACTGCGGATGATCGGCGACGGCCCGGCTCCGGACGTCGTCGTGCGCAATTACCGCTACAACTACCGCGGTCACCTCTCCGAGGTCATCAACTCCTCGGGCACCGCGATGCGCTACACCTACGATCCCGACGGCAGGGTCACGAGCTGGGAAGACCGCAACGGGGTCGCCTACCGCTACGTCTACGACGCCGAAGGCCGCTGCGTGCGCACCGAGGGCGATCAGGGTTTCTACAGCGGTGCGTTCGAGTTCCTCCCCGAAGCCCGCATCACCCGGTTCACCGATTCCCTCGGCCACACCTCGGAATACGAGTACAACCTGGAGGGACGGCCGGTCCGGGAGACCGACCCGCTGGGCAACGTGACGCTCTCCGAATGGGACCGCTACGGCAATCTGCTCCGCCGGGTCGACCCGCTCGGCCGGATCACCGAGTACACCTACGACGAGGACGGCACGCCGCTCACCATCGCCCGTCCCGACGGCAGCCTTGCCGAACTGGAGCACGACGGCGTCGAACTGGCTTCGATCACGGTGCACGGCAACGGACGGACCTGGCAGCGCCGGTACGACCAGCCCGCGGTGCCTGAGCTGCCCGGTTTCCTGGGCGAAGCCGAGGTCTCCGACGAGGAGCTGGACCAGTTCGGCCGGCCGCGCACCGCGCCCGAGGTCGGCGGCGGACGCGTGCAGCTGGGCTGGACGGTCGACGGCAAACCCGCCTCGCGCGTCGGGGTGCGCCGCGAGCGCGCGATGTGGCGGTACGACCGCGAGGGCAACGAGATCGAGCACGTCGACGAACTCGGCCGCGCGACCAAGCGCGAGTACGGTCCGTTCGACATGGTCACCGCGGTCGTGGACCCGTCCGGCGCGCGCACCAGCTACACCTACGACACCGAGCTGCGGCTGACGTCGGTGACCGATCCGCTGAACCGCACCTGGACCTACACCTACGACCCGCTCGGCAGGCTGGTCGCGCAGACCGATTTCGACGGCCGGACCCGGACCTACGCCTACGACGCGGCCGGGCAGACCGTCGCCGTGACCGAGCCGGACGGTTCAGTCACCGAGAACAAGTACGACCTGCTGGGCAACCGGGTCGAGATCCGCAGCCCGCACCGGACCGTGCGCTACGCATACGACCCGGTCGGCAACGTCGTGCGCGCGGAGTCCGCGGACTCGGTGGTGGAGTTCGACCGCGACCGGTACGGCCGGGTCGTCCGCGAGGCGATCGACGGCGTCGAGGTGCACTTCGCCTACGACGAGGAGAGCCAGACCATCCGCCGTCGCACGCCGTCCGGCGCCGAGAGCGTGTGGACGTTCGACGAGGAGGACCGGCCGGTTTCGCTGGCCACCGCCGGGCACACCGTGCGCTACCGGCTGGACGACGAGGGCCGCGTGCTCGCCCGCGACACCGACGGGGTCAGCACCCTGCAGCAGGCGTTCGGCCCGCGCGGGCTGCTCACCGCGCAGCAGGTTTCCCGTGGAACATCCCCGGTGCGGCGGCGCGGTCTCGAGTACTACGCGGACGGCAGCCTCGCCGCGGTGCAAGACAGCCTCGCCGGGAAGACCGGCTACACGCGGGACCCGGCCGGACGCGTGGTCACAGTGTCCTCCGCGGCGGGCACGGAAGAGCTGCGCTACAACCCGGCCGGCGAACTGACCGCCTGGTCGGGCAGCTCCGGTCTGTCCGCCGACTACGACGCCCTCGGCCGCCGGATCCGGCACCGCGAGGTGCATCCGGGCGGCGTGCGGGTGTGGGAGTACTCCTGGACCGGCGAACTGCTCACCGGCCTGCGCACGCCGGACGGCGCCCAGTGGCGCTACCGATACGACCCGCTCGGCCGCCGGATCGCCAAGGAGCGGCTGCTGGCCGACGGCTCCGTCGCGGAATCGACCCGGTTCGTGTGGGACGGCTTCGTGCTCATCGAACAGGAGCACACCGACCCGGCCGGAGTGCGCCGGACGACCACCTGGGAACGCAGGCCGGGCAGCGACGAACCGGTCACCCAGGTCGAACGCGGCCCCGGCGGCGACCGGTTCGCGTCCGTGGTCACCGACGCGATCGGCACCCCGACCGAACTGATCGACGAGCAGGGCGGCCTCGCCTGGAGCGCGCGGCGTTCGCTGTGGGGCAAGGTCCAGCCCGGCGGGATCCCGCTGCAGTTCCCCGGCCAGTACGCCGACGCCGAATCCGGCTTGCACTACAACGTTTTCCGCTACTACGACCCGGCCGTCGCGCGCTACATCAGCCAGGACCCGCTCGGGCTGGAGGGCGGGCCGAACCCGGGCAACTACGTTCCCGACCCGTTCGCCGCCACCGACGTGCTCGGCCTCAAATGCAACAAGGGCAAAGGCAAGGACACCGACCCGCCGCCCGCGGACTCCACCGCCAAGCACAACTCCGACAACGGCGGCGGCAGTTCTTCCTCGGCCAGCAAGGACAAGGCCGGAGACAAGCGCAAGCGCGACAAGGACGACGACGGCACCAGCGCCAGCTCGGACAAATCCAACAAGAAAAAGAAAACCGATGCCGAGCCCAAGGAAAAGGGTCCCTGGGCCCGCCCGAGCGGATTCCAGAAGCGCGCCCAGGACGTCATCGACGCGCAGAAGAAGGACCCGAAGAGCCCGTTCTACAACACCGGCGACAAGGTTCACGCGCGACACATCATTTCGTTCCAGACCATGCGGGACAACATGAAGAAGTGGGTGGAACACCAGCCCGCGAAGGATCAGGCCGCACTGACGAAGAAGTACACGACAGAGCTGCGGAAGATGAACAGCAACCCGAACAACCTTCCGCTCGGCCCTGGCAAGCCGAACACCTCTATCGGCAGCGTCGTGGACAAGTTCCCGCACGTCCAGGACCGCATCAAGAACGGCGAGACGCCGAAGGAGGCCTTCGACAATTCGTCGGGCTACCTCAAGGACATCAAGAACGAATACGCGGACGGGGCGATCAAGGCCACCGACCACATGAAGAAGCCCGAGCAGGACGCGTTCATGGACAACGTCAAGGGCAGCTCGGACTTCGACTGGCCCGGCGGCACAAAGGAGCAGTACAAGGAATGGAGCGACATGCGCGACCGGTTCCTTGACCTCGGCAAAGACCCCGGGAAGCACAGTGCCGCGGACGTGGACAAGCTCATCAAGGACTTCGACAACCTCAAACCGCCCAAGACCATGGACGACGCGAACGGCAATCGCGTCATGGGCCATCCGTACCCGAATCAGTTCGACAACGCGCCCAAGGGTGACCCGTTCAGCCGAAACGAAAAAGGGGAGATCATCCCGCCCGCGGACCTGCCGCCGTTGCCGGACAAGAAGTAGGACGCCGCGAACGTCAGACGGTCTCCTCCGCGTCCCGGGCGGCGAACACCTCGCGCGCGGCGAAGGTAGCGTTCAGCGCTCGCGGGAATCCCGCGTAGACCGCCGAGTGCATGAGCGCCTCGGTGATTTCCTCGCGGCTGAGCCCGACGTTCAGCGCCGCGCCGATGTGCACCTTCAGCTGCGGTTCGCAGCCGCCGAGCGCGGTCAGCACGCCGAGGGTGACCAGCTGGCGGCTGCGCGGGTCGAGGCCCGGCCGGTCGTACATGTCGCCGAAGGCGAACGCGGCCACGTGGTGCCCGAGCGCGGGGTTGATGTCGGCGAGGGAATCGATGACGGCTTCGCCCTGGTGACCGTCTATGCGGGACAGCACCTCGAGCCCGTTCTTGCGGCGGGCGAGGTTTTCCGGGCTGTCGATGTCGTGCTGGGTCACGGGAGGGGGCCTTCCTGGTAAGTGGCGATCTTGTATTCGGTGGCGGCGAGGGAAAGCTGCAGCTGAGCGATCTGCGCGCGAAGGGTGTCGCGGTGCTCCAAGAGCATTTCGCGTCGTTCGGGCACGGTGTCCGCGCCGGACTCGATCAGCTCGACGTAGCGGCGCAGGTCGCTGATCGGCATGCCCGAGACGCGCATCCGCGTCAGGAACACCAGCCGGCGCACCGATGCCGCGTCGTAAACCCGGTGCCCGGCGCTGTCGCGGGCGACCTCGACCAATCCGATCCGCTCGTAGTACCGCAGCGTGTGCGGGTTCAGCCCGAGGTGTTCCGCGGTGGTGGCGATGTCCCACTCGTTCGCGTCGTCGTCCCGGGCCAGTTCCCGCAGCGCTTCGACCGACACCGTGCCCGGCGGGTCGACCGCCAGGCGCAGCGCCTCGGTCAGCGCGTCTTCCTTCTCCATGCCGAAGACGCTAAGCCTGTGAGCGCGCTCAAACGCAAGCGCTAACCCACCGACCGGACCCGCGTCACCAAAACCCCGGCCAGCAAGGTCGCTACGGCGGACGCCGCGAACAGCCCCGGATACCCGCCGAGCCAGTGCAGGATCAGTGTCGTGAGCAGCGGCGCGACCACCTGCGGCAGCGAGTTCGCGATGTTGACGACGCCGAGGTCCTTGGCCCGGTTCTGCGCCGCGGGCAGCACCTGCGTCAGCATCGCCAGCGCCACCGCCATGTAGACGCCGAAGCCGACGCCCAGCAACGGCGACGCCACCAGCGCCACCGGCCAGCTCTGCCAGATCACCAGCAGCAGCGCGGCCAACGCCATGATCGCCGCCGAGCCGAGGACGTACGGCTTGCGCTTGCCGGACTTGTCGGAGAAATGCCCGGCCAGCACCGCGCCGATCACCAACGCCACGCCGTACAGCCCCATCATGATCAGCAGGCCGCTGTCCGGATCCGGGTAATGCACCGCGTCCTTGAGGAAGAACAGCAGGTAGAGCGTGCCGAACGCGTTGCCGAGGTTGATCATGAAGTGGCAGCCCCACGCCCACGCGAAGTCCGGATGCCGCCGCGGCGAGACCCACAGGTCGGCGAGGATTTCGCGGATCCGGCCGCTGGGCCGGAACTCCACCGGCAGCCGCGCGTCCGGTGTGCGGAGCACGAACGCCGCCGCGCCGGCGAGCACGATCGCGGCGCAAGCGGCGTAGCCGAGCGGGAGGCCGGCGAGGTCGAGCATCACCACGACCACCACGGCGCCGAGCACGGTGCCGAGCATCTGCGCGATGCCGACCAGCCCGCCGACCTGCGCGCGCTGCCCGACCGGAACCCGGTCGGCGATGCCGGACATCAGCGTCGCGAGCATGCCGTTGAGCCCGGCCTGCACGAGACACCAGCCGATCGTCATCACGACGACGTTCGGGGCCTCGGCCAGCACCAGCAGCCCGGCCGCGCCGATCGCGCCGCCCGCGATCGTCCACGGATGCCGCCTGCCGAACCGCGAGCAGGTGCGGTCCGAGAGCAGGCCGATCGCCGGGTTCGCGACGAGCGCGACGGCCGCGCCGATGCCGGTCACGACTCCGAAGACGGTTTCCTTGTGCGCGGCGTCGAGGAGTTCGGCCTGCTGTGGGAGAAGCACCTGAATCGGCGCGTAAACGCCGAGCCAGAGCGCGATGTTCGCGAGGAACAGCAGCGTCATCCACCCGGCGCGGACGCGCTTGACCGGCTCGGCGAAGACATCCGGGACAGCGGCGGCAGTGTCACTCATGGCGGACCAGCTTCCGGTACCAGGCGAAGGAATCCTTGGGGGTGCGGCGTTGCGTCTCGTAATCCACGTGCACGAGCCCGAACCGCGGCGCGTAGCCCTTGGACCATTCGAAGTTGTCCAGCAGCGACCAGACGAAGTATCCGCGCACGTCCACGCCGGCATCCATCGCTTCGCGCAACGCCTGCAGGTGGCTGGCGAGGAATTCGATCCGCTCCGGATCCGGGACGGTGCCGTCGGCGGCCGGTTCGTCGGCGAAGCTGCAGCCGTTCTCGGTGATCTGGATCGGCGGCAGGTGCTCGCGGTAGCGCTCGTGGAAGGACACCAGCAGGTCGCGCAGTGCCTGCGGGACGATCGGGGAATCGTTGGTGGTCATGGGATAACCCTCGACCGGGCGCAGTTCGAACGGCAGCGGGTTGCCCTCGCCGGGAGCCGTCACGCCTTGGGGTTCGTAGTAGTTGACGCCGTAGAAATCGAGCGGCTGCGCGATCGTGGCGAGGTCGTCGGCGAAGTTCTCCGGCAGGTGCGGATGGACCTGCTCGGGGTAGCTGCCGAGCAGCATCGGGTCGGCGAAGGTGCGGTTGATCAGCGCGTCGAGCCAGTCGGCGGCCGCGCGGTCGGCGGGCGTGTCGTGGTCCGGCCAGATCGGCGAGTGGTTGTTCGCGGTGCCGATGCCGGTCGCGCCCGCCGCGCGCAGCGCCTGCACGGCCAGGCCGTGCGCGAGGTTCTGGTGATGCGCCGTGGGGAGCGCGTCGAGCAGGAGGAACTCGCCGGGCGCGTACTCGCCGATGCCGTAGCCGTAGATCGACATGACCATCGGCTCGTTGAGCGGGATCCAGAGTTTCGCCCGATCGGCGAAATGCTCCCCCACGATCGTGGCGTAATCAGCGAAGCGGAAGGCGGTGTCGCGGGAGCGCCAGCCGCCCGCGTCCTCGATCGCCTGCGGCGTGTCCCAGTGGTACAGCGTGATCGCCGGAGCTATTCCGGCGGCGCATACCTCGTCGATCAGCTTGTCGTAGAAGGCAAGTCCCTCCGCGTTGGGCTTGCCGGCGCCGTCGGGCTGGATGCGCGGCCAGGCGATCGACATCCGGTAGGCGCCGACGCCGAGTTCCGCCATCAGGGCGATGTCCTCGGAGTAGCGGTGGTAGTGGTCGGCCGCTACCTTGGCGTCCTCGCCCCGGGCGATCTTGCCTTCGGTGGCGGTGAACGTGTCCCAGATGGACGGTCCCCGGCCGCCCTCGGCCGTCGCCCCCTCGATCTGGAACGCCGAGGTCGAGACACCCCACAGGAAGCCGGGCGGGAAGGTCGGATGGTCCACGCTGAGCACCCCTTGCCTTCGGACACCCTCGCGGGTGAACGTGAAAAGTTCTCATATGTTAGGTCGTCACTCGTCTCGGGGGAAGCCCTGCGGGGCGCTAAAGTCCCAGATCAGATGAGTGAATCGCGAGAGACTCCGAGGAACGACGTGGCCGAGACCCAGGCTGAACCCACACCGCTGCGGCGAAAGCCGGTTCAGCAACGCAGTGCCCGGCGAGTGGAACAGATGCTGGACGCGAGCGCCGTGCTCATCGACGAGCTGGGCTACGACGCGCTCACCACCACGCTGATCGCCAAACGCGCGGGCGTCGCGGTCGGGTCGCTGTACCAGTTCTTCCCGGACAAACGCGCGGTCGTGCAGGCGCTGACACAGCGGAACCTGGAACGGTTCGTGGCCGCGGTGAACGAGCGGCTGCAGCAGCTCAGCCCGGAGCACTGGTGGAACATCGTCGACTCGGTGCTGGACATCTACCTGCAGATGCACCGCGAGGTGCCGGGATTCTCGAAGGTCCACTTCGGAGACGTCATCGACGTCCGGCTGCTGGCTGACGACCGCGACAACAACTCGGTCATCGCGGACTCGCTGGTCGAAATCCTGCGCGGGCACGTCGACCGGCCCGCCGACGAACTCCGCTTCGCCATCGCGATCGCCAACGAGACGGCGGACGCGCTGCTGAAGCTCGCCTTCCGCCGCGACCCGAACGGGGACGAGCGGATCGTCGCCGAGGCCAAGCACGTGGTGAAGGGTTATCTGGCAAGCAAATTCGGCGACTGAGGCCCGCATCCGGCTCAGCCGAAGTTCTGCCCCTCGCCGCGGTATGTCGGGACGGTGCGCTCCACCTGGCTGCCGCGGACGAGGTGGTAGGCCAGGAACCGTTCGGCCAATTCCCCCGCTTTCGCGTGCCGCAGCCAGACCCGGTCGCCGAGTCGCAGGGAGCGCGCGGCCTCGCCGGTCACCGGCGTCTGCACCTCGCCGGCGCCCTCGAAACCCAGCAGGCGCAAGCCTTCCGGCAGGTACGGCGACGGTTCGCGCGACGGGCCGGTCGGGCCGGAAGCGATGTAGCCGCCGGAGTACAGCGTCGCGACGTTCTTGGCCGGACGGCGCACCACCGGCAGCGCGAACAGCGCGGCCGGGCGCGGCTGGAAGTGCGAGTAGCCGTCGAACAGCGTCGGCGCGAGGAAGCCGGAACCGGCGGCGATCTCGGTGACCACGTTCTCCGCGCCGGTGGTCTCGATGCTTCCGGTGCCGCCGCCGTTGACGAACTCCAGGTCGGCGACTTCGCGCACGGCACGCACCGCGGCACTGCGGCGGCGGGCGAGTTCGGCCGCGGAACGGCGTTGCATCCAGCCGACCACCCGGTTCTGCAGGCCTTTTCCGGCAGCGTCGCCGAGCCCGGCGATCTGGCCTTCGTACGCCATCATCCCGACCAGCTGGAAGCCCGGCCGCTCGACGATCTTCCGCGCCACCGCCGCGGCTTGTCCCGGTTTGAACACCGGCGAACGCCTTGTCCCGACATGCACGCCGGGAAGCGGGCGCCAGGAAGCGTCGAGTTCGAGGCACACGCGGATGTCCGGGTGCCCGTGGCCGAGCGCGGCGTCGACCAGGTCGAGGTGCTCGGTCGAGTCGACCATGATCGTGACCGCCGCGCGGGCTCGTTCGCTCGCCGCCAGCCGACGGAGCGCTTCGTGGTCGGCGGTCGGGTACGCGACCACGATGTCGTCGGAAGTGCCCAGCTCAGCGTGCCAAACGGCCTCGGCGAGCGAGTAGCACATCAGACCTTCGAAGCCGTCTCGCGCGAGCGCCCGCTCCAGCAGCGCACGGCAGCGCACGGACTTGCTGACCACCCGGATCGGCTTGCCCGCGGCCCGGCGCAGCAGGTCGTCGGCGTTGGCGTCGAAGGCGTCCAGGTCGACGATCGCGAGCGGCGGATCCAGGTCCTTCGTCGCGAGGTCGTACCCGTGCGCTGAGGTGGTCACGCACTTACGGTACGACAACAACGCTTGAAACGCGAATACTATTCACTTACGGTTCCGGCATCTATCGTGGGAACCTTCCAGCGAAGAACAGGTGCCGCAATGACGTGGAGCAACTGGGCCGGAACGGCCAAGGCCACCCCGCAACGGGTGCACCGGCCGCGCAGCGCGGCCGAGATCGCCGAGGTCGTGGCCGGGGTCGCCGCGGCGGGCCACCGCGTCCGCCCGTGGGGCAGCGGGCATTCGTTCACCGCGATCGCCGCCGCCGATTCCGACGCGCTCGACCTCACCGCGTGGACCGGCATCGAACGCGCCGACCTCGAAACGCAGCAGGTCACCGTCCGTTCCGGCACCACTCTCCGCACCCTCAACGCCGCTCTCGACGCGCTCGGGCTCGCGATGACGAACCTCGGCGACATCGACGCACAGACGATCGCCGGCGCGATTTCCACCGGCACGCACGGCACCGGTGCGCGCTTCGGCGGAATCTCGACGCAGATCGTCGCGCTGGAACTCGTCCTCGCTGACGGTTCGCTGGTCCGCTGCTCGGCCGATGAACGTCCGGAACTGTTCCACGCCGCCCGCGTCGGCCTTGGCGCACTTGGCGTCATCAGCACCGTGACCCTCCAATGTGAACAGTCCTTTGTGCTCTCCGCGCAGGAACGTCCGGAGCCGCTGGAGCAGGTCCTCGAAGGCTTCGACGACAACGCCGCGAACAACGACCATTTCGAGTTCTACTGGTTTCCCTACGGCACCAAGGCGTTGGTGAAGCGCAACAACCGGCTGCCGGTGGACGCCGAGCGGAAACCGTTGTCCCGCCTCAAGCAGTTCGTCGACTACGAGCTCACCGAGAACGTCGCGTTCGGCGGGCTCTGCCGGCTCGGCCGCGCCGTGCCGAAGCTGGTGCGGCCGCTGGGCGCGTTCGCCTCGCAGGTGTCGTCGCCTCGGGAGTACAGCGATCTTTCGCACCGCGTTTTCGTCACCCATCGCGGCGTGCGGTTCGTCGAGTCGGAGTACGCCGTCCCGCGCGAATCAGTGCTCGACGTGCTGGCCGAACTGCGCGGAGTGGTGCCGCGGCTGAAAGATCCGGTGGCGTTCCCGGTCGAGGTGCGCGTGGCCGCGGCCGACGACATCTGGCTGTCCACCGCGAACGGCCGCGATTCCGCGTACATCGCGATCCACCAGTTCCTCGGCATGCCCTACCGCGAGTACTTCGCCGCGTTCGAGAACGTGGTGGGCCAGGTCGGAGGACGGCCGCACTGGGGCAAAATGCACGACCTCGACGCGTCCGTCCTGCGCACCCGCTACCCGCACTTCGACGATTTCCTGCGGATCCGCAAGGAATGCGACCCGGCCGGGACCTTCGCCAACACCTATCTCGACCGGGTCCTCGGCAGCGTCTGATCAGCTCCGGGATCAGTTCGGCTCGAACAGCGAACTGACCGACTCTCCATTGTGGATTCGCCGCATCGCCTCGGCCAGCGCCGGGGCGATGGACAGAATCCGCAGCTTCTCCGTGCGCTCCTCGACCGGAACCGGCACCGTGTTCGTGCAGACGATCTCCAGCACGTCCTCCTGGCCGCCGATCCGCTTGAGCGCGCCGTCGGCGAACAGCCCGTGCGTGCAGGCCACCCGGATCGACCGCGCACCCATCTCCCGCAGCCGGCCCAGCAGTTCCAGCACCGTGCTGCCGCGCGCGATCTCGTCGTCCAGCACGATGATGTCGCGTCCGGCGATCTCTCCGATCACCGACGTGATCTCGACCCGGTCGTCGGCGAACCGCTGTTTGGCACCGGCCGCGACCTTCGCGCCGAGCAGCCGGGCGAAATGCGCGGCTTCCTTGGCGTTGCCCAAATCCGGCGACACGACCGTGGTCTCCGAAAGGTCGTACTGCCGGAAGTACCGCGCCAGCTCGCGCAGCGCGTGCAGATGGTCGACCGGCACGCTGAAGAAGCCGTGCACCTGCGGCGAGTGCAACGTCATGGTGAGCACGCGGTTCGCGCCCGCGGTGACCATCAAGTCCGCGACCAGCCTGCCGCCGATGGAGATCCGCGGCGCGTCCTTTTTGTCCGAGCGCGCGTACGAATAGTGCGGCATCACGACGGTGGTGCGCGCGGCCGAGGCACCGCGGGCGGCGTCGAGCATCAGCAGCAGCTCGACCAGGTTCTCCTGCACCGGTTTGACCAGCGGCTGGATCAGGAACACGTCTCGCTCGCGGCAGTTGGCCTGGAGCTGGACCTGGAGACAGTCGTTGGCGAACCGGTCGATCTCCACCGGAAGCAGCGGGACGCCCAGGTTGGCGCAGATTTCTTCGGCGAGCTCGGGGTGCGCGCTGCCGCTGAAAACCGCGATGTCGCGCATCAGATCCGGGTCAGCGCGTCGGCGATGGACGCGTCGCCGGAGACCAGTTCCAGCGTGCGCCGGGCCGTCGCCGGAGTGTCGAGCAGCGCCAGCAGCACCGCGGCGACGTCCTCGCGCGGGATCTCCCCGCTGCCGACCTTCTCCGCGATCTTCACCTGGCCGGTGCCGGAATCGTTGGTCAGCCGGCCGGGACGCAGGATCGTCCAGTCGAGGTCGCGGGCCTTGAGGTCTTCCTCGGCGGCGCGCTTGGCCCGCAGGTAGGCGGCGAAAACCGGGTCGAAGCCCGGGTCGTCCGCCTTGTCCGCGTTGATCGAACCGACCTGGATGAACCGGCGGACGCCTGCGCGCTGCGCGGCGTCGGCGAACAGCACGGCCGCGCCGCGGTCCACAGTGTCTTTGCGGCCCTCGCCGCTGCCCGGGCCGGCACCGGCGGAGAACACCGCGGCGTCCGCGCCTTCGAGCACCTTGGCGACGGCGTCCACATCGGACTTCTCGAGGTCGAGCACGACAGTCTCGGCGCCGACAGCGGTGAGGTCGGCCTCGTGATCCGGGTTGCGCACGATGCCGACCGGCGCGTCGTGCCGCTGCGCGAGCAGCTTTTCCAGGTGCAGGGCGATCTGGCCGTGTCCGCCAGCAATGACGACTCGCATGAACCCGACTCTATCGCCGCGCGAGCACCGACGCCGGTGCTTCAGTCCGCCTCGGCCGGGACTGGGGCGTCGGAGTCCTCGCGCAGCAGCAGGTCGTAGGCCATCTCGTTGACCCAGCGCGAAACCGGGTCCTCCTGCAGCAGCACCCGGTCGTGGTGGGTGTCGAGGTCGAGGTCGGTGGTGGCGTACGGGTCGGCGGTGACGACCGCGAGGCCGTAGGCGCGGGCGCGCGGCAGGCAGTTCGTCACGTAGTCATCGGTCAGCACGGCAGGCGATGGGAGCACCATCGCGGCCTCGCCGTAGCGCGAAAAGGGCACCGCGGAGGCCATCGCGGTCCGCCAGTGCCGGGCGACCGCGAGGACGCCGATGATCTCGGCGGCCGGCGCGGGTGCGGTCGCGGCCAGCTCTGGCCAGGTCCAGGTGTCGACGAGGGCGCGATCGGCGACGGGACCGACACCCATCGCGATCCGCTCCGCGTGCACGTCGGTCTTGAGCTTCGCGACGATGCTGACCTTGCGGCCGAGCAGGGTCGTCGCGGGCAGCACTACGCCGTTCCAGCCCAGCAGGGCCGCGGCCTTGCGCGCCAGCTCGTCGACGCTCGCGGGGAGCTCGATCGGCGGCAGCACCCGGCTCGCCGTCGTCCGGCTGCGCTTCGCACCGCCGGCGACCGTCGAGCGCTCGGTGTTCTGTGGGGTAGCCGCCACGAGTCCGCCTCCTTCAAGCACCTGTTCCTCATGCACCGGCGAAAACCGGTACATGAACTGAGTACCAGGGCAAAGACGCGAGGTCTCCGGGTTGCCCGGCCGCGTGCGATCGGCGGCGCTCAGCGGTCGGTGACCGGTCGGTAGGCGGTCGTTCGACTTCAGCCCGACCGTGCGGCCAACCGAGTGAGACGGGGGTGAGTGGTGCGCACGGAGCGCTTCCCCTGGGTAGCGCGCCACCCGCGCGGGGGCGAGGCAGGCGGCGCAACGCCTTACTCCGATCGGCCTAATCAACCGGGTTCCACAGTGGACTTTCCCTGGTCACGGGCGTCACCCGGATGGCGGGTGAGCTTCGCCGCAGCGGGGGTTCGGGTCTCCGGTTTAGGGTTACCCGTCGGTCAAGTACCCGCCGGGAGGACCAGGATGCGCTCGCCGAAGGACTTCTTCGCCCCGCTCGCCGTCGGAGCGCCGCAGCCGCCGCGGCAGATCCCGGTGCGGCCGTCGCGCATGATCCACTTTTTCGATCCGGGCAACGAAAAGATGGCCGCCAAGGTCCCGGACATCGCGAAGAAGACCGACGTGCTGCTGGGCAACCTGGAGGACGCGGTCCGCGCGGATCGCAAGGAAGCCGCGCGCGCCGGGCTGGTGTCGATCGCGAAGGCGACGGACTTCGGCCGCACGCAGCTGTGGACGCGGGTGAACAGCCTCGACTCGCCGTGGGTGCTCGACGACCTGATCACGCTGGTCACCGAGATCGGCGACAAGCTCGACGTGATCATGGTCCCGAAGGTCGAAGGCGCACAGGACATTCACTACGTCGACCGGTTGCTGGCGCAGCTGGAAGCGCGCGCCGGGCTGACGAAACCGCTGCTGGTGCACGCGATCCTGGAAACGGCGAGCGGCGTGGCGAACGTCGAGGAGATCGCCGGCGCGTCACCGCGCATGCAGGGCATCTCGCTGGGCCCGGCCGACCTGGCCGCGAGCCGCCGGATGAAGACGACCCGTGTCGGCGGCGGCCACCCGGGTTATCTGGTGCGCACCGACCCGGTCGGCGACGACCTCAACGAGGGCCGGACGACGTACCAGCAGGATCTGTGGCACTACACGGTCGCGCGGATGGTCGACGCGTGCGCGATGAACGGAATCCTTCCGTACTACGGGCCGTTCGGCGACATCCGCGACGTCGTGGCGTGCGAGGACCAGTTCCGCAACGCGTTCCTGCTCGGCTGCGTCGGCGCGTGGAGCCTGCACCCGGTGCAGATCGACATCGCGAAGAAGGTTTTCTCGCCGTCCCCCGCGGATGTGGCGTGGGCCCGGCGCGTGATCGCCGAGATGGGCGACGGCACCGGCGCGGTGATGATCGACGGGAAAATGCAGGACGACGCCTCGGTCAAGCAGTGCCGGGTGGTCGTGGAACTGGCCGACGAACTGGCCGCCACCGACCCCGAACTGGCCGCCGCGTACGACGCCGCGACGAAGGAGATCCAGTCATGACCGAACTCCGCCCGCGGCGGTCCGTGCTGTACATGCCCGGTGCGAACGAACGCGCGTTGGAGAAGGCGAAGACGCTTCCGGCGGACGCCTTGATCCTGGACTTGGAAGACGCCGTCGCGCCGGACGCGAAGGAAGCCGCACGGGAACGTGTCTGCGCTGCTGTTGGTACCTATGGCTCGCGCGAAGTGACCATCCGAGTCAACGGCCTGGACACCGAATGGCACGACGCCGACCTGCGCGCCGCGGCTGCCGCCGGCCCCGCCGCCGTGGTGGTGCCGAAGGTGAACTCGGCGGCTGAGGTGCACAACATCGAGCGCGCGCTGGAGCTCGGCGGAGCGCCGGAACACACGAAGATCTGGGCGATGGTGGAGACACCGATCGCGATGCTGCACGCCGCGGAGATCGCGGGCGCGTCGGAACGGTTGACCGTGCTGGTGATGGGCACGAACGACCTGGCGAAGGAACTGCACGCGGAGTTCGTGCCGGGCCGGGGACCGTTGCTGGGCGGGCTTTCGCTGTGTCTGCTGGCCGCGCGCGCGACCGGGAAGGTGATCCTGGACGGGGTCTACAACGACGTCAAGGACGCGGCCGGTTTCGAGGCGGAGTGCTTGCAGGGGCGGCAGTACGGGTTCGACGGGAAGACGTTGATCCATCCTTCGCAGGTGGAGCCGTGCAACCGGGTTTTCGCTCCTTCGGAGGAGGAGATCGACCGGTCTCAGCGGATCATCGCGGCGTTCGAGGAGGCTTCGGCCGAGGGACGCGGTGTGGTGACTGTGGATGGACGGATGATCGAGAACCTGCATGTGGAGAACGCCCGGCGAGTGCTGGCGTTGGCGGAGGCGATCGGGGCGAAGTAAAGAACCGACACACTGAGGTGATCCAACTGTAAGTTGTTTTCAACAATTTACAGGTAACCTCCCCCTGACCGGTTAATCAAGCACGGGGAGGTACTTGTGTCCGGCTGGACTATCGCACTCATTCTCTACTCGGCTGCCGCAATCGCATCCTTTGCCCCGACCGCAGCCTCCCTCTTCCGGAAAACAACGCCACTGCCCGGAGAACCCTCTTTCCAAGAATCTGCGCACTTTTCCGATCCAGCAAAAATACGCTTGATCCAGCATGAGGATCGGATCCGCGGAGCGTTGACCTACTGGAAATCGAGGGCCGAAAAGGCACAATCGTTTCGCCACTACTGCCTAGTCTGGGTCACTCTGTCGACCGCGCTTGTGCCCTTCCTCAGCCAGGCGATTACCAGCGACCCCACCTCCAAGTGGGCGGTCACGGTCATCGGCGCGCACGGATTTATCCTGCTGGCACTCGCGCGAGCGTTCCGGGTAGACGAAAACCACAAATCATTCCGCAACGGCGAATCCGACTACCTGGACCTTCGCCGACGAATGCTGGACACCCCCAGCTCTTTTGGGCAAGACGAAGAAGAACAACTACAAAAGTACTTCAAGATTTCAGCCGCGATCCGCCGATGGGTTCGCAACGCCGAGACGCACAATTATCCGTCGGTGGAAAACCTTCGCACCGAGCGCAGTCCTGGCGATGCCACTCCAGGCACCATCGGATGACTGGCAAAGGCACCGACGACACATTCGCCTGCATTTTGCCCGCTCTCTGCTCCAAGCCCGTTCGTGGTCGAACTGGGACATCTTCGGGAGAAGCACTCAAGATGGGGCGGCGAGTAACGGCCGTGGTCCTTCGCTCGAACTTGAGGCGGCGGGCTGACCAGTTCGCCGTGCACGTTCCAGGACAGGGACCGGTCCGGTCGCTCGGACCCACTCGCGTTCGGCATTCTAGAGGGGAGGGGGCACGATCAGCTGTCCGATAAACGCAGGAGGGAGCCTCGAGATCGTGGACGTCTTCATCAGCTACGACCGCGCGGACGCGGCCGCGGTCCAACGCATCGTGTCCGCGCTGGAGGCCGCCGGCCTGCGAGTGTTCCTCGACGTCGAGCAGATCCGGCAGTTCGAGTCGATCTCAGATCGCTTACGCCTCGCGCTCGGCGAGTCCCGGACCCTGCTCGCGTACTACAGTCGCAGCTACGGCTCCCGGCGTGCGTGCCAAGAAGAGTTCACGACCGCGTATCTGGCTGGCCCGGAGCACGTATTGGTCGTGAACCCCGAGCCAGGCACCGACCACCTGGCTCCCCGCGAAATCCTCGACGTCCTGCTTCCGGGACACCCCTCGCTGAAGCCAGCCTTGTCCGCGCTGGTCGAAGCAGTGCGCGAGCGCGTCGCGACGGTGTCCGGAACCATCGGATCGAAGCCTGCGCCCGAACGCCTCGACGAGTTGGCCGCCCCCACGAAATTCACCGGGCGATGGACCGAACTGTGGCAGCTCCACTCGGTGCTCAGCCACGGCGGAACCGCAGTAGTGCACGGGGTGGTCGACAGCGGCAAAAGCACACTCGCCCGCGCGTACGTGCAGGAATTCGGTCGTACCTATTACCGGGTTCTCCTGGACGACTGGTCGTCCGCGCAAGCCGGAGACCTGGTAGTGGTCGAAGACGTCACAGCACCGCTCGACGACTTCAAGGTTCCTGCCGCGCGTCTCCTGCTGACGCGAGACCCGCGCCTGGCCAAACTCGGTACTGGCATAGAACTGGGCGACCTCCGCGAGGACGAGCTAGACCTGGACCCGGCGCTACGCCTCGCGGCCGAAGGCAGCACCGGGCTGGCCAGGAGGCTCGCCGAGCAGTTTTCCAGCAGCACCGCCGTAATGCTCGATCGGCTACACCAATCCCGAACGCCGCTCCTTGCTCCAGTGGCAGACCGGCTCGAACCGATCGTCACCGGTTTGGGCAAGGCGGCTTGGGATGTGGTCCGAGCACTTGGCGCGACCAGTCCGGTCCCGCTTCCGCTCGATGTGATCGCGGACATCCTCGCAGGTGAGCGCGGGCAGGTTGGCGATAGTTGGCTCGACACCGTGAAGCGCACTGTCTCCGATCTCCTGGCCAGCGGGGTACTTGTCGACGACGGACTCGGAGGGTTCAGGCTGCCCAGGGCGTTTCAACTCGCGCTCCGGCAAACGGATCCACGGCCGGCCCGAGCGGAAGAGATCCGCGAAACGGCCGTACAAATCCTGGCGAGCCGAGCGCGTCCGCGGCGCACGGGCGTCGCCCGGCGCCGTTCGACAGTCGACGACGAGGAGCGGCGCACTGCGCACCGGATTCTCAACGAGCTGACCAGCCGGGTTTCGCTCCATGAACTCCCGGACGGTGAAGGTCTGCTGCGGGACGCGCTGTCCTCTCTTCATACGCTGTTCGACCGGATTCGACAGATCTGCGGCGAGGTCGACCCAGACACGCTCCGCCCGTCAACGCCAGTGCGGCCGGGCCTGGCAACTCTGACCCGCCGCCTGCAGGACGACATTCTGCGACCGTTCCTCCTTTACTGGCACCCCAGGCTCAGTGACCACCACGAGTTGCGGCCATCGGACGTAGGCAGCCACGCCCACGAACTCGCCTGGCCACTTCAGACGCAGCTTCGCTCCGAGTTCAGCAAGCTGCAGCTGTCCATCGCCGAGGTGGCCGACGAATTGGCCGTGCTGAGCGGAAACCCGCTCAGCTGACCGGCCACGGGCGCTGTTCCCCGCGCAGCTTCTCGAACTCCGCCGCGATTCGCAGCACTTCCAGGTCGGCGAACCGGCGACCCGCGATCTGCAGGCCGATCGGCAAGCCTTCCGGGGTATAGCCGCAGTTCAGGGACACCGCGGGCTGTCCGGACATGTTGTACGGCACGGTGAACGCGATGTGCTCGAACGGCCGCGTCGGGTCGTTGGTCGGGGACGGCCAGTCCGCGGGCGGCGGTCCGACCGGGCAGGTCGGCGAGAGGACCACGTCGTACGGTTCGGTCGCGCGCAAGGCGGCCACGCTGATCGCGTCGATGGCGGCGAACCCGCGATAAGTGTCCACACCGGACGCATCCGCTCCCCCGGCCGCCCAATCCGCGATGTACGGCAGGACTTGCGCGCGGCGGTCCTCCGACAGACCGGCCATGTCCGACCAGGCGCGGACTCGCCAGAAGGTGTCCAGGCCGTCCAGGTGGTCGCGGGTCAGGAACGGGGCGACAGGTTCCACGATCGCGCCTGCGGACGAGAACAGGGTGGCGGCGGCGGTCACTGCGTCGACGATCTCCGGAGTGACGGGGAGGCCGACGCCGGGGTCCAGTTGCAGGCCGACGCGCAGGCCAGCGAGGGAACCGGTCAGGGAGCGCCAGTCGATCGAAGCTGGCGGCAGGCTGAGGTGGTCGCGCGGATCGGGTTGGGCCAGGATGCTCATTAGCAGGGCGGTGTCGGCGACGGTCCTGGTCAGCGGTCCGGCGACGCGGCCCAGGAAGGGCGGGTCGACTGGTACGCGGCCGAAGCTGGGTTTCAGGCCGACTAGTCCGCACCAACCGGCGGGGAGGCGGATTGAGCCGCCGATGTCGGTGCCTACGTGCAAAGGGCCGTAGCCTGCGGCGGCCGCGGAGGCGGCACCCGCGCTGGAGCCGCCGGGAGTGCGCGTGACGTCCCACGGGTTGCGCGAAGCAGTGTGGAAGCTTGAAAGGCCTGAGGTGAGCATGCCGTAGTCGGGCATGGTCGTCTTTGCCAGCAGTACCGCGCCGGACTCGCGTACGCGGGCTGCGGCGGGGGCGTCGGCGGCTGCGGGTGTCAGAGCGGTAGCGGCGGTGCCTAGCGGGGTGGGGACGCCTTCGGAGGCGATGTTTTCCTTCAGGGTCAACGGGACGCCGTCGATGGGGCCGGAGGGTTCGCCAGCGTGCCAACGTGCTTCAGACGCCTTCGCGGCTTCGCGGGCTGAAGCGGCGTCGTACGCGTACAGGGCGTGCAGTTCGGGTTCGCGGGCATCGATGCGCGCGAGGACGGCTTCGGTCACTTCGACGGGCGAGAACGTTTGCGCGCGGTACCCGGCTACCAGCTCGTTAGCGGTCAGGTCGGCCAATTCGGTCATCGCGGAACCTCCGATTCACGAAGCGGGTGGGTCAAAGCGGCCGTCGACCGCGGTCCAGCCGCCGTCGACAGCCAGCACGGAGCCGGTGACGAAGGTCGAAGCGTCCGAAGCGAGGTACACGACGGCGCCGGCCAGTTCGTCCGCGCGCGCCCAGCGGCCGAGCGCGCCCTTCTGGGCATAGGCGTCGTACCAGTCGGGGCGCGCTTTGATCTGTGCGGTCAACGGCGTCTCCACAACGCCAGGGGCGATGGCGTTGACGCGTACGCCGGACGGTCCGAACTCGGCGGCGGCAGTGCGGAAGAGCTGCACCAAGCCGCCTTTCGTTGCTGCGTAGGGGCCTTGACCGGGTTCGACGGTGGTACCGCGGATCGAGGAGAAGCCGATGATGCTTCCCCGGCCCTGCTCGACCATCGGCGCGCCGAACGCGCGCAGCACCTCGAAGGCGACGCCCAGATTCAGCTCCACCACGCGGTCGAACTCTTCACGCGTGTAGTCCAGCAGCCGTTTCCGGACGTTCGTGGCGGCGGTCAGCACGACGGCGTCCAGCGGTCCCAGGTCGGTGGCAGCGGAAGCGATGGCCCCGGGCGCAAGCAAGTCGATCTCGTACGCCTCGCCGACGCCTGTCTCCCTAGCCGCGGCAAGGTCTCGGTCGGCGCAGATCACCGACGCACCGTGCGCGTCCAAGGCTCGGGCGGCCTCGCGGCCGATCCCGCTGCCCGCGCCGAGCACGACGGCGCGGCGGCCGTCCATGCGGAACAGTCCGGCGTAGTTCACGGGCGCAGCACCGCCATCCTGGTCACAGTCAGCTCTTCGACGGCGAATCGCGGCCCCTCGCGGCCGATCCCGGAGTCCTTGACCCCGCCGTACGGCATCGTGTCGGACCGGAAACCCGGCACCTCGTTCACCACTACCCCGCCGACCTCCAACTCGTCCAGCGCCCGGAACGCGGTCTTCAGCGAGCGGCTGTACACGCTCGCGTGCAACCCATACCGCGACGCGTTGACCGCGGCGAACGCTTCGTCCACATCGGACACTGTGCGCAGGCAGACCACCGGGCCGAAGATCTCCTCGTCCCAGCATTCGACGCCGTCCGGAACGTCCGCGAGCACCGTCGGCTCCAGCACGCCCTCACGAACGGAGCCACCGGCCAGCAGCTGAGCGCCTGCCGCGATCGCTTTGTCGACCCATTCGGCGACCCGGGCGGTCGAGCGTTCGTCGATCAGCGCGGACACCCTCGTGGTAGCAGAACGCGGATCACCAACGGTCACTTCGCCGAGCCGCGCGAGCACCTTGTCGGTGAATTCCGCGGCCACCGAAGACACCGCCAGCACGCGTTGTACGGAAATGCAGGCCTGACCGGACGCATAGAACCCACCGCGCAGCACGGCATCGGCGGCAGCGTCGAGGTCAGCATCCTCGGCGACCACCAGCGCGGCGTTCGAGCCCAGCTCCAGCAGGGTCTTCGTCGGCGCGGCGTCGCGGGCGATCCGGTGGCCGACGGCGGCCGAGCCGGTGAACGACACCGCACCGACCCGCCGGTCCGTGACCAGCGCCGATCCGACCGAAGCGTCTCCGGTCACCAGCTGAACCATCGCGGGAAGATCGGTCAGCGAGCGGACCAGGTGCACCAGCCACAGCGTCGCCAACGGGGTTTGCGGCGCGGGCTTCACCACCACCGGACAGCCGGCGGCGATCGCGGGCGCGACCTTGTGCGACGCGAGCAGCAGCGGGTAGTTGAACCCGGCGATCCCGACGACCACGCCAATCGGCTTGCGCTTCCAGAACCCGACCAGCCCGTCCCCGGACGGCAGCAGATCGAGCGGCACGGTTTCGCCGTGCAGCCGCGACACTTCCTCGGCCGCGGCCTCCCAAGTGACAATCGTCCGCGCGACCTCCACCTGGCAGTCGACCAGCGGTTTCCCCGTCTCCAGCACGAGAAGCCGCTCAAACTCCTCGCGACGCTCGCGCACCGCCGAAGCCACTTCGTTCAACAACGCCCGACGGGTCCGCGAAGGCAGCGAAGCAACTTCGTGAGCCACCGCTACTGCTTCATCGATGGCCCGCGAAGCCAACGAAGCCGTGCCGACCGGAGCGGTGCCGACCACGCTGCCATCGTAGGGAAACACGACGTCCGCGGTATCCACTGTGGACACCCAGCCGGGACCGATCGGCAGGCCGTCCGGGTAGTCAGGCATCCGTTTCTCCCTTCAGCCGGGCCAGCTCGGTCCGCAGATTCGGCGCGGCGGCCAGCAGTTCCCGGGTGTACTCGTGCTCCGGTTCGGCGTAAACCTGCTCGACCGCACCGATTTCCACGATCTCCCCGCGCCGCATCACCGCGACGCGATCGCACACGTGCCGCACCACGCCGAGGTCGTGCGAGACGAAAATCAACGTCAGCGAGAACTCGTCCACCAGCCGGGCCAGCAGGTCCAGGATCTGCGCGCGCACCGAAACGTCCAGCGCGCTCACCGGTTCGTCCGCGATCAGCACACTCGGGTTCGGCGCGAGCGCGCGGGCGATCGAGATCCGCTGCCGCTGCCCGCCGGAAAACTGGTGCGGATACCGCGTCGCCGCGTCCTCAGGCAGCCCGACGGCGGTCAGCAGCTCGGCCACCCGCGCCGGCGACCGGCGGCCGAGCGGTTCGGACACGATGTCCCGCACGCGCATCCGCGGGTCAAGCGAGCCCATCGGGTCCTGGAAGACGATCTGCATTTCCCGGCGCAGGAACCGCAGCTTCCGCTCGGGCAGCGAATCGATCCGCTTCCCCTGGAAGGACACCGTGCCCGCAGTCGGTCGATCCAAAGCAGCGAGCAACCGCACCAACGTGGACTTCCCGGAGCCGGATTCGCCGACGATCCCGAAGCGCTCACCAGCGGAAACATCGAAACTCAAGCCACGCAACGCATGCACGTCCCGCCGCGTATACCGCCGCTCCAAATCCCGTACGGAGATCATCGCGCGCCCTCCAGATCAGAAGCCGCGAGCAACCGCTGCGTGTAGGAATGCTTGGGCGCGGTCAGCACCTCCCGTGTCGAGCCATGCTCCACAATGGACCCGTCGAGCATCACGAGCACCCGGTCGCACATCTGCGCCACCACCGCCAGATCGTGCGTGATGAACAGCAACGAACTCTCCGCCGACAATCGCTCGCGAATCAGGCCGAGGATCTGCGCCTGCACGGTGACGTCCAGCGCGGTGGTCGGCTCGTCGCAGATCAGCAGCGCCGGGTCGTTGGCCAGCGCGATCGCCAGCACCACCCGCTGCCGCTGCCCGCCGGACAGCTGATGCGGATACGCCCGCGCGACCCCCGGCAACCCGACCGCGGCCAGCAGTTCCTCCGCCGGACGCCCGCGGCGGCCGTGCACCCGGAACGGCTCGGTGACCTGCCGTCCGATCCGCATCGCCGGGTTCAGCGCGGTCATCGGCTCCTGGAACACCATCGCCATCCCGTTGCCGCGCAACCGGGACAGCTCCTTTTCGGACGCGCCGAGCAACTCCCGGCCGTCGAGCCGCACCGAGCCGGTGGCCGACAGTTCTTCCTGCAGCAGGCCCAGCACGGACAGCGCGGTGAGCGATTTCCCGGACCCGGATTCGCCGATCAACCCGACCCGCTCGCCCGCGCCCAACTCGAACGAAACCCCGCGCACGAGGTCCGCGACCCGCAGGTTTTCCACCGTCAGCGTCATACCCGCGCCGCCAATCGGGGGTCGAGACGGTCGCGCAGACCGTCGCCGAGGAGGTTGAACCCGAGCACTGCCACCGCGATCGCGACGCCCGGCACCAGCGCGAGCCGCGGATGCGCGGTGAGCAATTCCTGGGATTCCTGCAGCATCCGGCCCCACGACGGCGTCGGCGGCCGCGTGCCGAACCCGAGAAACGACAGCGCCGCCTCGGCCAGCACCGCGATCGCGAACGATACCGAGGCCTGCACGATCAGCAGCCCGCCGATGTTCGGCAACACGTGTGACCAGGCGATCCGCGTCCGCGACCGGCCGCCGGCACGGGCGGCCAGCACGTATTCGCTGCTCATCACCTGCAGCGAGCCGGACCGCGCGATCCGGGCGAACGACGGGATGGTCGCGATGCCGATGGCGACCATCGCGGTGAGCGTGTCCGCACCGAAGACTGCGCCGAACATGATCGCCAGCAGCAGCGCGGGAAACGCGAGCACCAGGTCGTTCACCCGCATCACGAACTCGCCGAGCCACCGCGGCGCCATCGCCGCCAGCACGCCCAGCGGCGTGCCGATGACCGCCGCGATGCCGACCGCGACAACGCCGACGTACAGCGTGGTCCGCGCGCCGACGAGGATCTGGCTGAAGACGTCGCGGCCGAATTTGTCCGTGCCGAACACGTGCTCGGCCGAGAAGCCCAGCAGCCGGTCCGCCGCGTTGACCTGCACCGGGTCGTACGGCGTCCAGACGAACGACACCAGCGCGGCCAGCACGACGAGCGCGACCAGCGTCCCGCCGAGCAGGAGATTTCCGTTGCGGCGCATCAGGACCCCCGCAGTCTCGGGTCGAGCACCGAATACAGCACGTCGACCACGAAGTTCACCAGCAGCACCCCGGCCACCAGCACCAGCACGATCCCTTGCACCGTCAGCAGATCGCGCTGCGCGACCGCGTCCAGCAGCATGCTGCCGAGGCCGGGCAGCACGAACACCCGCTCCACCACGACCGCGCCGATCAGCAGCGTCGTCAGCTGCAGCCCGAGCACGGTGACCACCGGGACGGACGCGTTGCGCAGCCCGTGCCGAAACAGCGCCTGACCAGGCAATAGACCCTTGGATCGGGCGGTGCGGAGGTAGTCCTGGCCGAGCGTGTCGAGCACGGCCGAGCGGACGTACCGCGTGAGCACCGCGCCCTGCACCAGACCAAGCGACAACGCCGGAAGGATCAGTCCGCGCAGGAACTCGCCCGCATTCTGGTCCGGCGGCGTCCATCCGCCGCTCGGCAGCCAGCGCAGCTGTACGGCGAAAATCTGCACCAGGATGATGCCCGCGAGGAACGCCGGGATCGCGACGCCGACCTGCGACAGCCCGGAAACCGCGACACCACTGGCCTTCCGGTGCCGCACCGCGGCGAACGCGCCGGCGGGCAACGCGATCACCAGCGCGACGATCATTCCCGCGCCGACCAGCCACAACGTGACGCCGAGCCGGTCCACCAGCTGCGGGCTGATCGCCTCGCGCGTGACGTACGACCGGCCGAAGTCGCCGTGCAGCACTCCGCCCATCCAGCTCAGGTATTGCTCGATCAGCGGCCGGTCGATGCCGAATTCGGCGCGGGTCTTCGCGAGCAGCTCCGGGGTCGCGTTGACACCCAAAGCGACCTGCGCCGGATCGCCCGGCAGCACTGCCATGAACAGGAACACCACGATGGACGCCACGAACAGGCTCACCGCGAACACGGCCACCCGCCGCAGCACGCGCGCGGTCATGCCGGCCACACCGCGGTCAGGTCGAACGACTCGCTGACCTGGTTGCGCGCGAGCCCGGTCACCTTCTTCTTGGCGACCACGACGTTCGGGAACAGGAACAGCCAGTCCGCGGCCGCGTCGGTGTTCAGCTGCCGCGCGACCTCCTTCATGTCGCTCACCTGCTCCTGCGGCGTGCCGCTGTCCGCCGCGGCGAGCAGTTGCTGCACGCGTTTGTTGTCGTAGCCCCAGTAGTACTTGGGTTTTCCGAACGTCGAGATGTCGCGGGCTTCGACGTGCTGGATGATCGACAGGTCGTAGTCGTGGTCGGTGAAGACCTGTTTGAGCCACACCGCCGGGAAGTCGAGCGGCTCGATCGTCGCGGTGACGCCGACGTCCGCCAGCTGCGATTGCACCACCTGCGCCGCCGACACCGCGTACGGCAGGTTCGGGATCCGCAGCCGCAGCTTGAGATCGTGCACCCCCGCCTCAGCAAGCAGTTGCTTCGCCTTCGCCGGGTCGTAGGAATAGACCTTCGACAGATCCTCGTACCACGGGTCGGTGGGCGGAACCATGCTGCCGATGAGCGTGCCGCGACCGCTGAAGACCAGGTCCAGCACGGCTTTCCGGTCGATGGCGTAGGTGAGCGCGCGCCGGACGCGCACGTCGTTCAGCGGCGCGCGACGGCCGTTGAACGCCAGCGTGACCTCGCTGTTCGTGGTGCCCTGCTGCACGGTGAACCGGTCGTCGCCCTGGAACTGCGGGATCGAATCGGCCGACGTGAGGTTGGAGATCACGTCGATTCCGTTGGACAGCAAGGCGTTGTTGAGCGCGGTCGGATCGGCGAAGTACTTGAGCACCACCGTGCGATACGCCGGCTTCCGGCCCCAGTACTGCGGGTTCTGGCGCAGCACAATGGAATCGCCACGGCGGCGCGAAGCCACCTCGTACGGTCCGGTGCCGACCGGATGGTTCGCCAGATCCGCGACGCCGGTCGGGCTGAACATCGCGCCGAGGCGGCTGGTGAGGCTGAACAGCCAGCCGTTGCTGGGCTTCGACAGCACCACGCGAGCGTGATCCGGCGCGACGACTTCGACGTGATCGACGACGTCCATCGCCGATTTGAGCGAGATCGTCCAGTCGGTCTTCACCCGCATCAGCGAGAACTGGACGTCGGAGGCGGTGAACGGCGCACCGCCTGCGAACTTCACGCCCTGTTGCAGCTGGAAGTCGTACGTCTTGCGGTCCGGGCTGATCGTCCAGGACTTCGCGAGCAGCGGCACGATCCGGCCCTGCGGATCGAGCTTCACCAGGCCCTCGTAGACGTTGTAGAGCAGCGCCTGCGGGATGGCCACGCCGTCGGAACGGGTGAAGTCGAAGTTCGCCGGCTCCGCCGTGTACCCGACGGAAAGCGTGTCCGGACCTGGGGAAACACTCGCGCTGGAGCCTGCCGAGCAGCCGGATGTCACGAGCAGCAGCGCCAGTGCCACCGCAGTGCTCCGGGCTTTCATTCCGCCTCCTGCTCAGTACACTGGTCAGACCAGTAACTCTGACAGCAGACTCGCATCCGGCAGACACCGAGGTCAAGATGAAGTTCGAACCGGTGGCTCCGGTCCGCGCCTACGAGCGGATCGTCGAGCAGATCGAGGAGGCCGTGGTGAGCGGCCGCCTCAAACCCGGTGACCGGCTGCCCGGGGAACGGGAGCTGATGACGCAGTTCGGCGTCGGCCGCTCGACCGTGCGCGAGGCGCTGCGGGTGCTGCAGGCCGCCGAGCTGATCCGGTCGCGACCAGGCGATCCGCGCGGGCCCGAGGTGCTGGCGGCTTCGCCGGGCGCGTTGCACCGGTCGATGCACCGGCTGGCGCGGGCGGACCACGTCGGACTGGCGGAACTGCTGCAATTCCGGATGGTGCTGGACGGATCGTCGCACCTGCTGGCCGCGGAACTGCGCACCACCGAGGATTTGACCGCGCTCGACACCGCGCTGGAAGGAATGGCGACAGCGGACGGATACGCCGAATTCAGCCGCGCGGACGTCGCATTCCACGACGTGATTGCCCAAGTGTCGCGGAATCCGCTGTTGGTAGTCAGCGGAGAAGTGGTCCGCGGGGTGGTGCTGGAATTGATCGAGGACAAACTCAGCCACGCCAACGACCGCGGCACGCTGATGCGCTCGTGGCTGCGGCACCACGAAGAGGTGCTGAACGCGATCCGCGCCGCCGACGGGAAGTCGGCGGCGCGGCTGGCGCGTCAAGCGCTGTATGACAACTACGCGGAATACGTGCCGAAGGACCAGCGCACGCTGCTCACTCCGCTGCTGACCTGAGTCAGGAGACCAGGTTCGCGTACACCACGATGTTGTCCTTGTAGCTGTGCTCGGCGTGGTCGAACACGCCGCCGCAGGTGATGATGCGCAACTGCGGCTTGTCCGTGTTGCCGAAGACGGCCTGCGTCGGGAACGTGTCCTTGGGGACCTGTTCCTTGCGGTCCACCACGAACTTCAGCTTCTTGCCGTCGCTGCGTTCGACGTCGACCTCGTCGCCCGGGTTCACGTCCTTGAGCTTGTAGAAGATCCCCGGCTTGTGGTCGCCGTCGACGTGCCCGAGCACGATCGCCGGGCCCACGTCGCCCGGCACCGGCGAAAGCCGGTACCACGCGGCCTGCATCGGGTTCTTCACCGACGGGACCGAGATCTGCCCGTCCTTGTTCGGCATCACCGTGATCAGCGTCGACTTCGCGCCGATCTTCGGGATCTCGACCGACGTCGGCCGCAGTCCGCTGAACGGCTTGGTCACCGGGACCGCCGCGCTGGCCGGGGCCTGCGCGGCCGGAGCCGCCGGGGCGTCCGAACCGCACGCGCTCAGCGAGAGGGAGAGGAGCAGGGCGCCCGCGACGGCGGCACCCTGCCCGAACTTCCTGGACATCAGGCGGCCATGCCCCCGAAGCCGGTCTCAACGCCGCGCTTCGGCGTGTACTTCACCTGCGAGTTGCCGTGTCCGCCGGTGGTGCCGGCCGAACCCGCGCCCGCGCCGCCCGCCGGGGGAACCTTGCCGTCGTCGGTCTTCTTGCCGCCGCAGGTCCAGACCGCGCGCACGGTGCCGCTGTCGAAGGTGACACCCTCGTGGCGCTTGACGATCCACGACCAGTAGCGGCCGTCGGTCTCGTCCTGCTGCGGGCCCTCGACGATGTCGAAGTCGTTGGAGTGCAGGCCGGTCGGCTCGCCGGCGGCGCACGCGATCTCGATGTAGCCGTAGCCGTCGTCGAGGTCGAGGCCCCAGCCGGTGTCGTCGACGTACGGCGGCTCCTCCGGAGTGGAGGTCGACGAGGTCGGCGTGGTCGGCTTGCTGGTGTCGGTCGGCTTGCCGGTCTCAGTCGGCTTGCCCGTCTCGGTCGGCTTGCCGGTCTCGGTCGGCTTGCCCGTCTCAGTCGGCTTGCCCGTCTCGCTGGGCTTGCCCGGCTCGCTCGGCTTGCCGGTCTCGCTGGCCGGAGGCTGCGAGGTGGGAGCCGTCTCGCTCGTGGTGGCCGGAGCCGAGGCGGAGGGTTCCGGCGCGGTCTCCGCGTTCGCGGCGGGCACGACGGCAAGGCTGATCAGGGCGCCCGCGAGCACAGCGCCCGCGAGTCTGCCCAGGGTCTTCTTCAAGATGATTACCCCTCTGAGGAAAAGCGCGATGACCCCCACCGCGCCCGCTGATCCTGCCGAAGATTCAGCCCATAGGGGTAACCCTTTAGCTGGTGATTAATGACACGAGGGAAAGACGTAACGAACGCCTTGTCGACGGCGATGATTTCGCCCGATTGCCGGGAATCCGGCTTGTCGTGCCCATACCGTAACAGTTGCCGGGCAACCCGCACAGCCCTCGTTAAAGAATGGCGGAAATCAGCCGAGTGCGGTCAGCAAATCCCGCCACAGGTCCTCCGGATCCTCCAGCCCGACGGAAAACCGGATGAGCCCCGGCGGCACGCGCTCCTCGCCGGGAAGCCACGCACGCCGCTCCATCAGGCTTTCTACCCCGCCGAGGCTCGTCGCCGGCCGGATCAGCCGGACGGTCGCGCACACCTTGTCGGCGGCATCGGCGCCGTCCACCTCGAACGCCACCATCATCCCGAAACCGGGGTAGCGAACCTTTGTTACCGCCGGGTGTTCCGCCAACCGGGACACCAGCAACTCGGCGGTGCGCGTTTGCTCGGCGAGCCGCACCGGAAGCGTCCTCAATCCGCGTAACGCAAGCCACGTTTCGAGCGCACCCGGCGTCGCACCGACCCGAGTCCGCGCCGCACGAAGCTCGTCCACAATGTTCTGCTCGGCTGCGACCGCGACGCCGAGCAGAAGATCGCTGTGTCCGCCAATGAGCTTCGTGGCGCTGTGCACGACGATGTCCGCGCCGAGCGACAGTGGTTGCTGATGCAGCGAAGTCGCGAAGGTGTTGTCGACGACTACGCGTCCCCTTGTGCCGCGCGCGATGGTTTCGATGTCCATCACGTCGAGCGTCGGATTGGTCGGCGATTCGAGCCACAACAGATCGGCGTCGCAGTCGAGCCACGCCTGCGTGTCCGTCGGCTCCAATTCGGTGACCGTGAGGCGACCGATCTCCTGCGCGTGCTTCAACGCTCCGCGCGTGACGGCGTAACTGAAAGACGGAACCGCAACCGTCGACCCCACCGGCAACGAATCCAGCACCGCGGACAACGTGGCAACGCCCGACGCGAAGGCGACCGCCGTGCCACCCTCGAGCGACCCGACGACCTCCTCGAAAGCAGCCCAGGTAGCCGTGCCGTCGGAACGCGCGTACACCGCGTCGCCACCGGCCTCGAAGGTGCTCGTCGCAACGATCGGCGTAGTCAGCGGCTCGCCAGGGCCGTGCGGCCGACCCGCCGCGATCGCGCGGGTCCGCGGAGTCCAGTCGTCCATGCGGACACGGTAACTTCGCGACCGTCTGAACGGCAGGCGACGAATATCACCAGGTGGTCAGGTGTTCCACAAAGTGGACGACATCCTGATCGGCGGGCCGGTAATGCAGGGAGACGGCCCGGAACAGCCGCGGTTCCAGCGGCCGGACCACGACGCCGGGCGGCGGCGGATCCGGCAACGCCATCGCGGGCGCGACCCCGGCGGTAATCCCGGCGGCGGCCATCGCGACCACCGTCCCGACGTCGCGAACCACATGGTCGGGCCGCCATTCGACTCCGTGCGCCGCGAACCCCTCTGCCAAGGCGGGCCCGCACGTTCCGCCGGGATCAGCGACCCCGAGCCGGATCAACTCAGCAAGCCGGATCCGTTCCCGACGGCTGGCCGGATGCTCCTTCGGCACTACGGCAAGGAATTCGTCGTCGATTACCCGCTGCGAATCCGGTCCGGGCTGGGTGGTCACAGCGAGATCGATGGTTCCGTCGGCTAGCCAAGCGAGGAGTTCGTCGTCCTCGCCCTGCAAGGTGAGCACCTCACTTCGCGGCCAATCCTGTCGCAGCCGCTGCACTGCCGTCGGTACGAAACGCACCAACGCGCTCGCGACCGCGCCTACCCGCAGCGTCGGCGCGCGAACGTCCGCGGCGAGATCGCTGATCGCCTGCAACCCACCCAGCACTGACGATGCATGCGTCGCCACCGCGCGCCCAAGTTCGGTGAACCCAGCTTCTCCGCGGTGTACGACCGGTCCGCCGAGCGCACTTTCCAACGCGGCAATCGCCCGGCTGACCGCCGACTGCGTCCGCCCCAATGCCTGCCCGGCGCGGGTGAAACTGCCGTGCTCCCCCACCGCGAGCAAGGCTTCGAGTTGAGCCACCGTCACGTCCACCGCCTGATGATCTCACCGCATCCGGGAGATGACGAGAAGTTGTTGGACGCATAACCGCAGGTGAGCTGTGCTGAAGTACATGGTCTATCTCGCGCTGGCGGGCCTCTGGCTGTGCTGGGGAACGTCGTTTCCCGCGATGCGAGTCATGGCGCACACCCTGCCGCCACTGTCAGCTTCCGGCACCGCATTTCTCGCCGCGGGTCTGGCGCTACTCGCGCTCCGGCCAACGGCGTTGCGCGGCTTGCACTTCCGGCAGATCGCCGCCGCCGCGACGACCGGTATCTGCCTGCTCGGCGCGCAAGGCACCGTGGCACTAGCCGAACGCACGACCTTCGCCGGAACCGCCGCGCTGGTGGTCGCCGCGCTTCCGCTGTGGGTAACCGTGCTGAACGCCGCGTTCGGCGAACGCCCGAGCCGAGCAGGTTTGCTGCGAGTGCTCGTTGGTTTCTCCGGCGTCGCCCTGCTGACCGGCGCGCAGGCCAACCCATGGACCTTCGTCGTAGCCGCGGCCGGTTTCGTCTGGGCGATCGGCACTGTCCTGACCGCCCGCACAATCAACCTCCCCGGGCCATACGCGACCACCACCGTGCAATTGCTGAGCGGCGGAACCGTCCTCCTCACCGTCGGCGTGGCAACCGGCGAAGTGGTCGACCAGCCCACCACTGCTTCCTGGCTGGCGCTCAGCTACCTCGCCCTGGTCGATTCGCTGGCCGGTTTCGGCCTCTACACCTGGCTCCTGCGCACGACCTCCGCCGCGCTAGTCAGCACCTACGCCTACGCCGTCCCCATCCTCGCCTGCCTGATCAGCGTCCTGTTCATGAAAGAACCGCCCCGGCCGATCATGCTGGCCGGAGCGGTTCTCGTCATCACGTCAGTAGCAGCAGAACTCAGTGCGCGTAAACCTCGAACTCATACAGCGAATACCCGTACTTAGTCCCGCGCGAGACCCCCTGCATCCGAACGAATCGCGCGTCCGAAGGCGCGAACGACACGTTGTCCACCCCGCCGTTCCCGTCCGTCACCACTGCGGCGTCATGCCAGTCGGTGCCGTCCGTGGACAGCTGGATCTTGTATCCCTTCCCGTACGCCTTCTCCCACGACAGCACCGCCCGCGAAACCTGCTGCACCGAGCCCAGATCCACGGTGATCGACTGGTTGTCGCTCCAATCGCTCGCCCAGCGCGTACCCGCGTTGCCGTCGACCGCGTTCGAAGCGGGCGAGTTGTAGAAGCCGGTTTCCGCGCTGGAGGCGTTCACCGGCTTGCCCGCCGCGAGGTTCGAGACGTTGTCCCCGCGATGCGCGGGATACTCCACGACCTGCTGGAACGTCGGCCGGTTCTGTGTGCTGATCTTGCCGTGCCCGATGCCGCCCAGCGGACGCTGGACGATCGAGTCGGCGCACCACTGGTCGCCCGCCGAGCAGTCGCTGTCGCCGGGGTACACGGTGTTCGCCGGTTGACCGGCGGCCGTGGTCAGCGAGTCGACCAGCGTCTGCCGGCACGCGGTCAGGTCGCCGCCGCCGCAGAACTTCGCGCCGAGCGGGCCTGCCACCGGCTGTCCGAGCACGGTGCGGAGGTCCTTGCTGGCGTAACCCCACCAGCCGTGCTGGTAGGCCGAACCCTGGTGCGGCTGCCCGACGTGCTTGCCCGGCGTCTCGTTCTGGAAGCCGGACGGGCTTTCGTTGATCTGCAGCACGTTCGTCATCGCGCCGAACGCGTCGTCGCCCATCGACGGCTTGAACTCGCCGGTGACCAGCAGCGGCCACCACGCGTCCATGATCCGGATCGCGTCGGCGTCGTTGTAGGTCTTGCTGCCGGGGCTGGACTCGACGCGCTGGTGTCCGTGCTCCATCCACGTCTTCAGCTTCGCCTCGGCGTCCGCGGCGGCACCGGTGAGCGGGGCCTTGTCGAGCACCTGCAGCAGCAACGGCAGCACCTTTTCCGCCCGCAGGTCGGCCAGTGCCGCGTCCTCCATCGCCTGGGTCAGGTTGACCCGAGTCACCTTGGTGCCGCTGGAAAGCAGGCCCTTGACCCGCGCGTCGAGCAAATCGGCGCGGTGCACTGCGGACTTGTCCGCGCCGCCGGAGGCGTAGCCGTTGGATTGCGCGTTGTTCCAGCTGACGTAGTAGTCCTGGTTCACCGACTGCGGATGCTGGGACGCGGGCGTGTAGTCGGCCTTGTTGCCCACCGGGTTCCAGCCCTTCCAGTCGAAGCCGCGATCGCCCCACGCGGGCATCGTCGGGTCCACAGTGGAATTGCGCACCGGGTTCGCGCCGGAGTTGAAGTACGCGATGTCCTTCGAATCGGCGTAGAACCAGTTGAAGGTGAAGTTGACGTCGTTAGCGGCGCGCTGGAAGTCCGCGGCCGACTTCACGTAGCCCGGGTCGTTGAACTCCTGGAACCCGATCAGCGAATCCACCTCGTGGAAGTACGAGGACCGCAGCGACGAGTACGCCACCGGCTTCCCGTCCACCGTCGCCCGCGAGGTCACCGGGCCGTACTTCGTGCGGTAGCTGCGCAGTGTGTAGGACCCGGCCGCGGTGCCGTCCGCGACCGTCGGCGACCAGGCGTTCTTGCGCTCCACGGTGTCCATCGGGAGGCATTTGCCCTGGTACAGGTAGTAGTTCGAGTCCTTTGTGGCCGGTTTGCCGCTCGGGTCGCACAGCGGCAGCGCGTAGGTGTCGATGATGTCCTGCGCCGCGGTCGTCGCGCTCCACGAGTAGTCCTGGCCGCGCCCGAGCAGCACGTACATGCTGAGCCCGGCGAACGACGCGCCGCGCGCGCTGATGCCCGGGCCCTGGATTTCCTGCAGCAGCAACAGCTGCGGCGCGAAATACCCGGTCTGCGGACCGAACACGGCGACCGGATGTCCGCTGGCGGTCTTCGCGCCGGAAACCAGCAGCGCGTTGGACATGCCGTGCTTTTCCTTGAGCATGTTGCCCGGCAGCACGCCGTTGTCGAACATGCCGCGCGCGGATTCCTGGTCCTTCGGCGCGGAAACCTTCACCTTCGCTTGCGCGGCGGCGGCCGAACCGGTCTGGTCGAACACGAGCTGCTGATTCGTCACCGAACCCTTGTCCGGCAACGCCGCGCCCTGCGGGTTCGCCGGAGTGTTGCCGTACGGGAAATTCTGCCCGTCGTGCAGGGTCTTCACGGCCTCGGGATCATCCTCGGCGCGCAGGCTCTGCCACACCTTTTCACCCTGCTCGACGCCGTATTTCTCCTGCAGCGCCAGCTTCGCGACCGCGTTCTGCACCTCGCCGCCACCGCCGGCGCCGAACTGCGCGCCGACCACCGACGCGAGCACGACGAGGTCGGTGAGCTTGAACGGTTCGATGGTGCCCGCGTTGGTGATCGCGTCGACGTGCCCGGTGAGCACGTATTCGCCGGGGAAGTACCGGCCGTTGTGCGAATCGGTGATGTATTTGTTGATGCCCTCGATGTACGCCTTCGCGTCGGCGAGCCCCTGCTGGCCGCGCGGACCGCTCGCCGCCACCGCGTCGATCTGCTGCTGCAGCTCGTCCTCGGTGTAGGGCGCGGAGGCGAAGAAAGACTGCTCCAGCTCGCGGTTCGCTTCCGCGCCGCCGGCGTACGACGTCAGCTGGCCGCGCCCGACCCGGCGCATGATGTCCATGAGCCACAAGCGGTCCTGCGCCGCGGCGTATCCCGCGCCGTACTCGGTGCCGGACCGCGTCGTGCCCTGGATGTGCGGGACGCCGGTGGCCTTGTCGCGCGTGATCGTCACGTCGTCGCGCGGTTTCAGCGTGCTCGCGACCTGGTCGGCGGGCACGCCGAAGGACGAGTCGTTGAAGAACTTGCCGATGGTGTCGGTGGTCAGCGTCTTGTATCCGCCCGCAAGGTCGGCGTATTTGCCGAGCTGGTCGTCCGCGTGCCCGGGCTGCGTGCCGAACGCCTTGTTGGCGAGGATCTCGGCGAGCGTCGCGCTGCCGTTCTCGCCCGGCGGAAGGATGTCGTTGCACTGGCCAGCGCAATAGTCGTTGCCGGGCAACGCGGCGGAAGCCGGTGCCGCGGTTCCGATCTGCACTAGCCCGGCCGTGAGCACGGCTACCGCGCCCGCCGCCAGGATTGGGATGCGTCGTCGCATGCCGCAGCTCCGTCCACGAAGGATTCCCCAGGGTGACCCAGCGCACGCTACCGACGAGTAGGACACATGTGAAGAGTTTTCGCGTTTATCCCCTCGTTGGGAGTAGTCGTCCCTGGTAGCGGTCCATCAGGCGCGGCGTTTGACCGATAGGTACGGTGAGCCCCATGAGCGTGGAAAAGCCCCTAGTCGAGCGCCCGGACGGACCGCCGCCCGCCGAGCTGCAGATCAAAGACATCACGGTCGGCGACGGCCCCGAGGCCAAGGCGGGCAATGCCGTCAGCGTGCATTACGTGGGTGTCTCGCACTCCACCGGCGCGCAATTCGACGCCTCTTACGACCGCGGCGCGCCGCTCGAATTCCAGGTCGGCGCGGGCCAGGTCATCCCGGGCTGGGACCAGGGCGTGGCGGGCATGAAGGTCGGCGGCCGCCGCCAGCTCGTGATCCCGCCGCACCTGGCGTACGGCGAACGCGGCGCGGGCGGCGTGATCGCCCCGAACGAAACGCTGGTTTTCGTCGTCGATCTCGTCGGCGTGAGCTGATTCAAGAAAACGCGGGCAGCCGGGCAAGCCCGATCGGGCAGCCCCGGCTGATCCCCCTTTCGGGGGAAACCGGAGACGCCTACGTTCGCATTGAGTAGTCGTCTTCCGGAGGATATTTCATGCGTTTGCGTGCTGCCCTTTCCGCTGCCTTCCTCGCCGCCGGCGCCGCGCTAGCCGTGGCCGCGCCTGCGTCCGCGGTCGCGAACGGCAACGATGTGGCGCCCGGCGAGTATCCGTTCGCGGCCAAGCTGTCCATGCCTGTCATCCCGAAGGCGGACGGCACCACTTATTCGAGCGGATGCTCGGGTTCGCTCATCGCGCCGCAGTGGATCATCACCGCCGGACACTGTTTCCACGACGTCAACCGCAAGCCGGTCTCCGGCCCGGTGCCGTACGGGACTTCCGTGCTTCTCGGCTCGACCACCGACGAACCCGGCAAGGGCGAACGGCGCAACGTCACCGAGGTGCAGCAGGCGGGCGTCAACGACGTCGCGATCGCCAAGCTCGACTCCCCGGTCACCGACATCAAGCCGCTGACCGTCTCGCCCGCCGCGCCGACCACCGGCCAGAAGGTGCTGCTCGCCGGATGGGGCAGCCTCACCGAGGTTTCGCCGAAGCCGTCGGACAAGCTGCAGCAGGGCGAGATGCAGGTCGTCGGCTCGGACGCCACCACCGCGACCATCGTCGGCGTCGCGCCGAAGAAGGACACCAGCGCGTGCAGCTACGACTCGGGCGCGCCGTACTTCGTCGACGACGGCGACCACACCGGCCGCATCATCTCGGTCGAGTCGACCGGCCCGGACTGCCCCCACGCCACCCCGGAGACGACCGCGCGCGTCGACATCCTCAAGGACTGGATCGCCTCGCACACCCAGTGAGGGCAAGTCGCGAGATCGGTCGGTTTTCGTCGCCCATCAAGGGAATTCCGCATCGCGGACGGTGTCGTTAGCGTGGAAGGCCGAGTTCATCGGCGTCCGCCGGTGGCACCGGACGAAGGGACAGAATGCGCGTCCGCGCCGCGATCTCCGCAGCAGTTCTCCTGCCCATCCTCACCGCGAGCCCGGCCTTGGCCGTCGCGAACGGCTCTGACGTCCCAGCAGGCCAATTCGGCTTCGCCGCGAAGCTGAGCATGACCGGAATCCCGCTGCCGAACGGAAGCACGTACTCGAGCTTCTGTTCGGCAGCGCTCGTCGCGCCGCAGTGGATCGTCACCACCGGTCACTGTTTCCACGACGCCAACAAGAACCGGGTGTCCGGCCCGGTGCCGTACCCGACGACGGTGTCGCTGGGCCTGGTCGACGAGACCAAGGAAAAAGGCGTCCAGCGCAAGGTCACGCAGGTCCTGCAAGCGGGACCGAACGACGTCGCGCTGGCGCAGCTCGACAGTCCGGTCCCCGGCATCACGCCGCTCGGCGCGAACCACCTGGTGCCGGGCGTCGGGCAGCAGGTCACGCTGGCCGGCTGGGGCAGCCGGACCGCGCAGAATCCGGTGCCGTCCAAGCAGTTGCAGCAGGGCACGATGAAGATCTCGTCGGTGGGCGGCACGACAGTCGGCATTCACGGCGTCGCGCCGGAAGCGTCCACCAGCGCGTGCACCTACGACACGGGCGCGCCGTATTTCACCGACGGCAAGCTGATCTCGATCGAGAACAACGGCCCGGACTGCCCGCACACCGGCGCGGAAACGACGTCGCGCATCGATGTGATCGCCGACTGGATCGACGAGCACGCGAAGTGAGTACGGTGGAAGGGCCGTCGACCTGAGGAGAGTCGCATGCCCGAGCCGATCTTGACCGCTGTCGCCACCGCGCTGGCCACGAAGGCCGCGACCGGGCTGTACGACCTGGTCAAGCGCAAGTTCTCCGGCAACAGCAAGGCGACCGCGGAACTGGAGGCGGCCACCCCGGAGAATCCGGGCACCGTGACCGCGCTGGCCGAACGCCTCGACGAGGCCAGCCGCCAGGACCCGGAGTTCGGCGCCGCGCTGCGCACCGAGTTCGAGGTGCATCAAGAGGCGCGCAGCGGCGGGGTGACGAATCACGTGGGCACCGTGGCCGAAGGGGCCAAGGTCGTCCAGCTGCGTGACGTACAAGGCAATATCAGCCTCTGAGGCTTTTCGAGCGACCGGCACGGAGCGCGATCGGTAGGATCGCTCTCCGTGCCTTCGTCGTCCTACCCCGTGCCGCCCCGATGGCGCACTGTGCCTACGGAACGGACCCTGCTGGCGGTAGTGCACAACGTCACCGCGGCGACCCGGCTGCTGGACGTCCTGCCGTTGTTCGCCGGGGACCCCCGGGTGCAGGTGGTGTTCACCTGCCCGGATTCGAGCGCGTTCACGCGGGGGACGCAGGAGTACCTCGCCGCGCGCGGGATCCCGCTGGAGCCTTGGGAAGACGTCGTCGCGGAGGACTTCGACTGGGCTTTGGCGGCGAGTTACGGCGGAAAATTGCATGAATTACGCGCTCCGCTGACGGTTTTGCCGCACGGAATGGGTTATAACAAATTCTTGGAAACCGGTGAACAAAAATCGGGATTCGGATCCCGGAAGCCCGTCTTTGGATTATCCGAGCAGTGGCTGATGCATGACGGGAAGGTAATCGCCGAGCATCACGTCCTGTCCCATCCCGAGCAACTCGACCGATTGCGCGAGTACTGTCCGGAGGCCGCTGAACACGCAGTCATCGCTGGCGACTCATGCCTTGACCGGTTACATGCTTCCCAGGGCCTCCGGGAATCCTACCGTCAAGCGTTCGGAGTAGACGGCGGACAGAAACTGGTCTTGCTGTCCTCGACCTGGGGCCCGCAATCACTGTACGGATCCCGCACTGATCTGCCTGCGCGAATTGCACAGCAACTGCCTCTCGACGAATTCACTGTGGTACTCGCCCTCCATCCCAATGTCGGGCAAGGCCACTACCCGTGGCAGTTACAAATGTGGTTGCGGGAATGCGAGAGGGCTGGCGTGATAGTCCTGACGGAGGATGATCTTTGGCAGCCAGCCGCAATCGCCGCAGACGTCGTCATTGGCGACCACGGTTCCGTAACCTACTACTCCGCCTGCCTGGGCACCTCAGTCCTGCTAGCTTCCGCGCCACACGAAGCCGTCGATCCGGGCTCCCCGGTCGCTGCGTTGCTCCGGGCCGCGCCCAAACTGACCGAGCAACCACTGGCTGATCAACTGATCACTGCCACGCAACCTGCTGAACTGGCCGAGCTGACGGCCCTCGCGACCAGCGTTCCGGGGCAGTCAGCCGCTTTGCTTACCGAAATCGGCTACGACGCACTTCGGCTTCCTCCTCCAGAGCAGCCGATCGGATTCACCACAGTCCCGCTGCCTCGAGTCGATCGGCCAGAGCCAGGAGCGCAATGGGTCCAAGTGCAGGACGACGAGGTCACTAGATTCGCTGCGGCATCCGCGATTGCTCACGAGGACGCACTTCTCGTTGTCCACGTGGACGGTCCAGATCCGCGCCTGTTGCGCCATGCCGACATCCTTCTCGGCGAGAGATTCCCCGATCCGGGCCGGTGGATCGCTGTGACACTCAGCGAGTTCCCCGGTTGTGAATGGGCAGCCTGCCCAACGGGTCAAGGGTGGCTAGCAGGAAGCCGTGATGGCGCTGTCGTGTCGTTCGCTGGTACCGACATGCCTCAGTTGGTGCTGGCTGTCCTGCAATCGCGGCATCTGCGGGGCCTAGACTTTCCAGAAGAGTTGCCATTCACGGTGGGCGGATACAAGCGCGAAGTCCACCTGACCGTCCATCACCGGTAGTCACCCGAGTTGCTCTTTCCATACGAGCAGATCTACTGCCTCCGCGGTGTATCCGCGTAGTCGCGCGATGTTCAGCGCATCGTTCGCGTGCGCCTTCGCCACGTCGCGGTAGCCCCGCGCGAGCGCGCTCTCGGCGCGAGACCACAACGCGGCAATCCGTTCGCGGTGCATGCTGAGCTGTTCAGCTACGGGATCCAGCTCAGCCAACATGGCCGCACCTTCCTCGTATGCACCCGCTTCTACCAGTTTCCGACCTCGCCACAGCTGGATCTTCACCGCGTTGTCCGGTTCGTGCCGCAGGGTCCGCGAAGCCTCGTCCAGCAACCTGGCAGCTTCCTCCGGACGGACGACCTTGGCCAAGTGCATCTTGGCAAGGGCGAGCCTGCGCACTTCGTTCATAGCTGCGGCAATCTTGAGGTTGGCTCGGAGATACCGCTCGGCCTGTTCCAACAGCGGTGGTGCGTCATCGGGTCGTCCCTGTTGCCTAGCGAGCAGGCCTGCCTCCAGGCAAACCAACCCTAGGGATTCCAACGCGGACGCCCGTTGGTTCAATGACGCCGCCAGCTCAGCCACCGCGACGAACTGCCCGTGCGCCGCAGCCCACGCTCGTCGCTGTATCTGGGCGAATCCGAGTTGAGTACGAACAAGCTGTTCGGCGAGTACCATCGAGGCAGCATGCGCGGACCGGACTGCCTTCCAGTTCACCGCTGCCATTTCGCTTGCATAGCCGCCATCCTTGTGCAGCGGCCAGAGCGCCATCGCCAGTCGTACTACGCGGTCATACGCGTTCACCCTCCAAGCGGCCTCGGCAGCAGCTATGAGGTTCGCGTGCTCAGCAGCCAGCCATGAACGAGCTTCCGTCGGACCGAGCGAACCTACAGTGAATTCTCGCCACACGCTTTTCGCCCAACCGCGAGGCAACGCGCTCTCCGCGATGGTCAGGCTTTCTGTTGCGTAGTAGTCGATCACGGCAGAAGTCAGCACGTCAGCCTTAGTCGCGGCGTGCTGACGAGCCAGGTCGGCCATCCGGTAGCGACCACGAAATTTCGCGATCAGCTTGATCTCCATCAGCTCCGCCAGCGCACCTTTTATTTCGCGCGGATCCAGGCCGAACACGCCGACAACGGTGTCTACGCGTACATCGCCTTCTCCGGGGTGCCCGCCGAAAAACCGATATACCGCCTTCTCGACTTCGGACAGCAATCCGTAGGCGAAGTCGAACAGAGCAGTCGCCGACGTGCCGATCTGCCGGATCTGCTCCACCATCCATCCCAGCTCCCATGACGGGTACTTCGCGAGCAGCGCACCTGCGACCGAGAGCGCGGTGGCGGATGAGCCACAGATCTGAATCAGTTCGTCCCGATACTTCGGTTCCGCAGTCAATCGTTTCGCGCCCGCCAATGCGGCAAGCATCCCGCGTGCAGCGTCGTCGCTCAGGCAGTCCAGCCGAACGACCCTGGCTGGGTTCTGCACAACCCCAACAGACTCCAGGCCGGTCACAAGTACACACGACCCTGCTCGCGTCGGCACCAACGCGCGCACATCGTCCATGCTCGCCACGTCGTCAACGAGCAACCCGACCCGGTATGGCGCCGTGCAGGCTCGCCACATCGCTGAGCGGGCTTCGAGACTCGCCGGCATCTGGTCTGGCTGGTATCCGAACTGGGACAGCAACTCAGCCAGCACGTCGACCACGGGCCGGTTGCCCAACCGCACGCGGCGCATCCAATCAAATCGACCCCGATGGCGATACAACCAGCAATCGCACAATGTGGTGCGTCCGCTGCCCGGCACTCCCAACACCAGCACGACGGCGACCTGGTCAGCGGCCCCATGGTGTATCCGGGTTAACTCCTCCAATTGGGGCACGCTTCGGTAGTGCAGCGGCGGGGCTTGAAACCTCGACGTCAATGCCAACGCAGCCCGAGCCGGACCTTCGAAAGACACGTCTCCGTACACGTCACGGAGGAAGGAGGGGCTGCCCGGCCCCTCGCCGAAGTTGCTCCCGCCGCACATCGTTCCCCCGATAACTGGTCCCGACCAGACAGCCACCAATGTCACTCTCTGTGTCTGCGTGGTCACTAGTATCCACGCCAGGTAGGGTTCTGTCCAGGAATTCCAGGAACGGATTTGGTAGAATTGAATTGAGCAGCAAAGCAGCAAAGCAGCAAAGCAGCAAAGCAGCAAAGCAGCAAAGCAGCAAAGCAGCAAAGCAGCAAAGCAGCAAAGCAGCAAAGCAGCAAAGCAGGTGGCGGACTTTCGACCCAGTCGTCGTGCTCGGAGTCGTGCGCACCTGGACTTCGGCGATCAAGCTGCTCGAAGTCTGCCGTCTCTTCCAGGATGACCAGCGGATTCGCTTCACCTTCACGGTCGACCGCGGGTCCCGCTTCAGCGCGGGCGTCGAGGAGTTGCTCGCCAGGGCGGAAGCGCATTGCACCCCCTGGGAAAATGTTCCGAAGCTCAATTACGCACTCGCCATCACAGCCAGCGAAAACATTGATTTCGACCACATCTCCGGACCAGTGCTCGTCCTTCCGCACGGCGTCGGATTCCACAAGTACGTTCCCGACTCCGGTTCCGCCGGCACACGGCTTTCCGGGCTGATCCCGTCGACCGCGCTGCGGTCCGGGCGGGTCCTGATGGCGCTCTCCCACCCGAGCCAGCAGAAGCAACTGCGCGACGCCGAGCCGCTGACCTACGGCCAGACCGTAGTCGTCGGCGATCCGCAGTTCGAGCAACTGCTCCGGAGCGAACCGCACCGCGACCACTACCGCGCCGCCCTTGGCGTGACCGGCCGGAAGTTCGTGCTGGTCAGCTCCACCTGGGGAGAAACCTCGCTGATCGGCCGCCGCCCCCGGCTTCCCGCCGAACTGCTGGCGGCCCTCGACTACGACTCCGCGGCCGTCGGCCTCGTGCTGCACCCCAACGTCTGGTCGCGCTACCGCCCCTTCCAGATCCGCTCGTGGTTCGCCGCCGCCGAAGACGCCGGGCTCCTGCTTCTCCCGCCGGAACGCGGATGGCAGGCCGCGATCGTCGCCGCGGACGTCGTCATCGGCGACCACGGCTCGGTCTCCCTGCTGGCAGCCGCGACCGGCCGCCCCTTGCTGCTCGGCGCGTTCGGCGCCGAGGTCGTCCCCGGCACCAGCGCCGAACTGCTCGGCCGGCACGCCTCCCGGCTTGCCTGGGACCGCCCGCTACGAGACCAGATCGAAGCGGCGGAAACCCAGCCCTGGCAACAAGATCTCGCCGAACGCACCTTCGCCAACCCGCACGGCGCGACCGCTGAGCTGCACTCGCTCATACTCCGCCTGGCGGGCCTGGAAGCCCGACCCTTAGAACTCCTGCGCGCACCCGACCCAGACCCACGCCAGGCCGTTCCGCTCGCCTTCACCGCTTATCCGGAGTTCACCGCCCCAGATTCCCTTACCCTGTACCGATTCCCGCGCTCGGTAGAAGAATGGAAACCGGACTCCGAACGAGCCTCGACCAGCCTGAGACACGTGGTCGCCGACGAAAGCGACGACAACCTCGGCCGAATCGGCAACGCCACCGTGCTCACCAGAACCGCACTGCGCCCAGCACCGGAATCCTGGTGCGCCAACGCATTGCGGCTCCACCCCACCTGCACACTGACCGCGGCCGCCATCCCGAACGGATGCGTCGCCCACACCCGCGACGGCAACACATTCACCGTGACCGGCTCTGCCGACGTCGCCGCACTGGCATCAGCCCTGCACGCCTGCCTGGCGACCGGCCGCGCACAACGTCCGCTCTCCCTACGACTCGGCTCCGTCGAGACCACCGTCGTTTTCTGACGCCAGCTTGTCCGCCCGCGGACTGCCCAGCTCTCGATACAGCCGAATCGCCCGCTCCAGGTGGCTACGCGCCGCCTCCGGGCTCTCCTCGACCATCGCCGCGTGCAACGCTTCCCGAGCCTGGGCTTCGTAGAACGTCGCCCCGCTCGCCTCGAACGCCTCCGCAGCCTTGATCAACGCGTCAATTCCGCCCGGCACCCCAATGCGCACCCGCACCTGCCCGGTAATCAGCAAGGCTCGCGCAGCCAACCGCCCGTCGCCAATCTCGCCAAACGCCCGATGCGCGGCTTCCAGTTCGCGCAACCCCTCCGCGTCGCCGAGCGACTGCCCGAGAAACATCCGGCTCAGCGCCTCACCACGCGCTTCCCCGGCCACCTCGTTCAACTCGATCGATTCGCGATACCGCTGCTGCGCTTGTTCCGGCTGCCCAACCACATCGTGGTACCGACCGGCGAACTCCCGCACCGACGCCCGCAGCACCAGATGTCCGTCCTGATCCGCCAGTTCGAGAGAGCGTGCCACGAACTCCCCGGCTTGCTCGAACTGCTCAAGATCCGTCAACGGACGCGACGCCAGGCTGCGCAATCGTGCCTCCGCGGCACGATTCCCGGCTTCTTCCGCGGCCTTGATGCCGTGCCGGAGACTGCTGAGCGAATCGGCATGCCGCTTGCGATCGAAGTAGTAGGCCGCGAGCGACTCGGCGATCTGCCAAATCTCGTCCACCAGGCCGATTTCACTGGCCACCGGCAGCAGCTCGTGCAGCGCACGCCGGTTCTCCTCGAACCAGGCAAGCCCGTTGGCCCGCCGGTCGCCGGTGAAGGGATCCGAAATCTCCGGAACGCCCGCGACCCGGTACCGATTGACCTCGATCATCGCCGCGTCCGCGTAGTACGCGACGTCGCGGAACCCCCGCACCACCCGGGCGAGCGCCTCGTGCGTCTCCTCGTCGCCCAAGCCGGAAAGGGACGCCGCGTGGTCGTGGACGAGCGGATGCATGGAGTACTGGCCGCGATCTTCCTGAAGCACCTTCAGCAGAACCAGCTCGGCGAGGATGTCTCCCGCGGTAGCCTCGTCGAGCCCGATCAGCAGGTGGAAAACCGCCGCGGTGAAGTCGATCGCCGGATACGCGCCAAGCAGCCGATACGCCCGCTGGGCCGGGTCCGTCGCTTCCTGATACGTCGCTTCAAACACCGGCTCCCCTTTCTTCGGCCCCCGGTCGGTCCGCATCAGCTCGGCGCGCGAACGCCGAAGCCGCGCCGCCAGCTCCGGCAACGAAGGACACCGCCCGACCGCGACGAGCGTCGCGGCGTTCCGGATGGCCAGCGGCAATCCGCCGCAGTAGCCGAGAATCTCCGCCAGCAGCGCGTCCTCGCCGTCCAGCCCGCTCAGTTCACGAAACAACTGGGCCGACCGTGCTTCGTCGAGCGGAGCGACCCTGACCGTCTTGCCACCGACCTCGTTGATCTCGATCGGCGACTCCACCCGTCCAGCGACGAGCACCAGCCAATCCTGCCCGCCAGGCATCAACTGCAGAAACTGCTCGGCTTCCGTGACGTTCTCGAGCAACATCACCGCAGCCGCCCCGGACGACCGGCTCCGCCACAGACTCGCCAGCCCAGGTTCGGCGGGCATCACCTCGTCACGGACCCCGTCCCGGCGCAGCAAGGACCGCAGCGCCGCCGAAATCACCGTCTCCCCGTCGACCGTGTGGGTCGCGTAGTCCGTGTAATAGGCCCCGCCCGGATAACGGTCTTTCACCTGCTCAGCCACATACCGCGCCAACGCCCGCCGCCCGACCCCGGTCAACCCGTCGAACACCACGAGCGGCGCGCGCCGATCTTCGAGACACGCCTTGATCTGCTCTTCCCGCCCGACCAACCGCCGCAACGCCCGCGGCGTCTCGTGCGGCACCACGCGTTCGGGCCCGGGCAGCTGCTGGTTGACCGTGCCGATGTACTGCGCCTGCACGAGAGAACCACCGCTGCCGACCGACCCGACTTCGTTGTGCACCAGTCCACCCCTCACCCCGAGTGACCGCCAGCTTACCGATTCACCGCGGCGCCAGCAGCAACATCGAGCCGTCTTCCCAGTACAAACAGGCAGGCGAAGGACTCCACCGCGCCTGTCCCTGCCACACCACGACCGGCGCGGCCTCCCCCACCTCGACCAACGCCACCCGCGCCGCCCCGCGCACCACGGCTATCTCCCCGCGCCCCTTCAACCTCGAGGCCGCTTCGTAAGCCTGCCCACGAGCCGGCCCGCTGGGCACCGCCACCGGTTTCCTTTTTCTCTTGGGAACCGTCACGAACTCCCAAAGCCCCATAACGGGCCACGCGAGATGCGCGAAAATCTCAAGAACGGTGTCCGCCACACACCCGAGGGACCGATCAGCCCGCCGCCGATCGCGCCGCACCTTGACCCGCCCCAGCACCACAACGCGCACCGGCTCGCGCCAGTCGCCCTCGAAGTACCGCTCCAGCTCCTGGCCCATCAGTACCCGCTCAGCCTGCGAGGCGAGGGAAAAAACAAAGAAAACGCGATGATCAAGTTGACCGAGTTAATAAGCGCCGCGACGACAGGGATACTCAAATAAAGCACGACGGGCACGGTGAAGTGCACCTGCTCCACCCCGGAATAACTACCCGAAGTCGTCACGGAAACGACGTACCAGAGAACGAATCCGATCGCCGTCACCCACCCCGGAACAGCCGTCCCCAGCTGGACCCCCAGGACGGTGTACTCCTTCCGATGCCTGAGATGCCCCGACGCGACATAGGAACGCGCCACCATCAGCCCCACCCCGGAAAGCATCAAACAGACCGCCGCGAGCACCCCCAAGACGACCGTCAGCCCAGTAGTCACGTCATAAGAAGTGGGCAGCCCATACCCAAAAACCGGCACCGCGACCACCATGAGCAAGCCAATTCCGGCACTAGCGGCACCCCAGCGAATCGTGACAGCACGAATCCGCTCGACCAGAGCCGGAGGAAACCACCGCCCAGGAGACGCCACGAACGAATAGGGCTTCATCATCGCCTCACCCCCTCCCAGGCCCAAGACGCGATAACTCTCAGCAACCACTAAACCACCCCAACGCAACCCACCCCGCCACCCACATCCGGGAATCCCCACCCACCCGAGCAACCCAAAATGTGTCCTGGCCCACCCCCACACGGCCCAACCCACCCGCCAACCGCAGCCGAAGGCACCGCGGGGGTCCGGGGGCTCGGCCCCCGGGTCAAAGGAACGACCGACAACGGAAAAGAGCCCCAGTCGCGCAAGCGGCTGGGGCTCTGACCATGGTGGGCGAGGAGGGAGTTGAACCCTCACGTCCTTTCGGACACACGGACCTGAACCGTGCGCGTCTGCCATTCCGCCACTCGCCCGAGTTGCTTCCTTGAGGCAGCCAGCAAAGCTTAGCAGGGCCTTCTGACGGGTTTCACCGGGGGCATGCCCAACCCTTCCTCCCCCGGATAGGATCGATGCGGAAGCACACGTGTGAGGAGGTTGTCCCCGGTGGGTCGCGTTGAGCGCTTTGACAGGCGTCTCGAGAACCTGGTGGGGAATACTTTCGCGCGCATGTTCGGCGGCAACGTCGTCACGCAGGAAGTGGCGGTTGCGCTCGAGAGGGAAGGCGAGGAGAACGTTCGTGAGCTGGCAGGCGGTCGGCAGCTCGCCCCGAATCACTACATCGTGTCTTTGGGGGCGGCTGACCACGATCGCATGGCCGGCGATGAGCAGCGGGTCACCGGGGTTCTCGCGAGGGCGGTGGCGGAACACCTCGCCGCACAGGGCTGGGACACCTATGGTGACGTCGTCGTATCACTCGAGCGCAACGAGGCGCTGCATACTGGACAGTTCAAGACCCGTTCGTCCGTCGATCCCGACGCCCGCGACACTGCGGGGGAAGGGCCGTCACGGTCGGCACGACCCAGCAACGCAGGAGACCCACCAATGAGCCAGCCCCCCGGCTACGGCCAATACGACCAGGGTGACCCGTACGGCCAGCAGGGCCAGTACGGCTACGGACAGCAGGGTGGCCAGCAGCCCGGGTACGACCAGGGTTATGGCGGTCAGCCGCAGCAGGGCTACGACCAGGGCTACGGCGGCCAGCCCCCAGCGCAGGGCTACGACCAGTACGGCGGCCAGGGCCAGCAGCCCGGATACGACCAGGGCTACGGCGGGCAGCCGCCGCAGCAGGGGTACGACCAGGGTTACGGCGGCCAGCCCCCGGCGCAGGGGTACGACCAGGGCTACGGCGGCCAGGCTCCGCAGGGCGGGTACGACCAGGGCTACGGGCAGCCGCAGCAGGGGTACGACCAGGGTTACGGCCAGCCCCAGCAGGGCGGCTACGACCAGGGTTACGGCCAGCAGGGCGGGTACGACCAGTACGGCGGCCAGCAGCAGGCGGCTTACGGCCAGGACCCGTACGCGCAGCAGGGCGCCCCGGCTCCGGGACGGCAGCTGCAGGCGAGCCTCCAGCTGGACGACGGCTCCAACCGCACCTACTCGCTGAAGCAGGGCGCGAACGTGGTCGGCCGCGGCCAGGACGCCGACTTCCGGCTCCCGGACACCGGCGTCTCCCGGCGGCACCTGGAGATCACCTGGGACGGCCAGAGCGCGACGCTCGCCGACATCGGGTCGACCAACGGGTCCACGGTCAACGGCACTCCGGTGCAGACGTGGCAGCTCGCCGACGGCGACGTGATCAGGGTGGGCCATTCGTCCCTGGTGTTCCGAACCCAGGGCTGATCGCAGACCGTCCACAGGGTTCCCGCAGAATTGTCGTGCGGGGGGATCCGCGGCGCGCGTGGCGCCGCGGCTTGCAGGCACAGGCGGGAGCGGACACAACAAGTGCCAGAGCTGGTCGTTCAACTCACCAGAGTGGGCTTTCTCGTGCTGCTCTGGCTCTTCGTGTTCGCCGCGCTCCGAGTCGTGCGCTCGGACCTCTACGCCGCCTCAGGCCTCCGGGTACAGGTGCCGTCCTTCCGCCGCAACAAAGAGAAGAAGCCGCGGGGCAGCAAGGCCCCGCAGCAACTGCTCGTCACACACGGGGCCCTCGCGGGCACCCGCATCGCGCTCGACGGCCGGCCGATCCTCATCGGCCGGGCCGACGACTCGACGCTGGTGCTCGACGACGACTACGCATCGACCCGGCACGCCCGGATCGCGCTGCGCGGGGAGGACTGGTACGTGGAAGATCTGGGCTCGACGAACGGGACCTACCTCGACCGGGCTAAGGTCACTGCACCCCTCCGGGTCCCGCTCGGAGTCCCCATCCGGATCGGCAAGACGGTGATCGAGCTTCGCCCATGACTCTCGTCCTCCGCTACGCGGCCCGCAGCGACCGGGGCCTGGTGCGTTCCAACAACCAGGACTCCGTCTACGCCGGCCCGCGTCTCCTCGCGCTCGCCGACGGCATGGGCGGGCACGCCGCAGGTGAGGTGGCCAGCAAGGTCGTCATCGCCTCGCTCGCCCCGCTCGACGACGACGAGCCTGGAGACGACCTCCTCGCCCAGCTCCGCGAAGCCGTCCAGAACGGCAACGCGGCGATCGCCGAACTGGTGTCCCAGGACCCGGATCTCGACGGCATGGGCACCACGCTCACCGCCGTCTTGTTCGCGGGAAGCAGACTTGGTCTGGTCCACGTGGGCGACTCGCGCGCGTATTTGATGCGCGGCGGCCAGTTCGCCCAGATCACCCGGGACGACAGCTTCGTCAACGAACTGCTCGAACAGGGCCGCATCACGCCGGAAGAGGCGGCGGTGCACCCGCAGCGGTCGCTGCTGCTCAAGGCGCTCACCGGACACGAGGTCGAACCGAGCCTCACCGTGCGCGAAGCGCGTCCCGGTGACCGGTACCTGATTTGCTCCGACGGTTTGTCCGGAATGGTCAGCGACGAGACGCTCGCCGAGGCCGTGCAGATCCCGGACCCGCAGGACTGCGCCGACCGGATGATCGAGCTGGCTCTCAAGGGCGGCGGCACGGACAACGTGACCGTCATCATCGCCGACGTGGTCGACGTCGATTTCGGCGACGACGCCCCGATCGTGGGCGGAGCGGCCGGCGACGGCAGCGACGAGATGCATCAGGGCGATTCCCCCGCGGCCCGGGCGCGCGCGCTGACTCAGCCGCCTCCGCAGCCGCGGCCGGAGCAGCAGGCTCCACCGGAAGACCCGAAGGCGAAACGGCGGAAACGGTTCCGCTGGCTCGTGGGGGCGGTCGTGGTGCTGATCGTGCTGGGCGCCGCCGCGATCGCGACTCGATACTTCGTGCTCAGCCAGTATTACGTCGGAGAAGGCCCCGATCAGGAGGTCGTGATCTATCGCGGCGTCCCGGGCAGCATCCTCGGCATCGACCTGCACGCGCTCGAGCAGGGCTCGTGCCCGCCGGGCCAGCTGTGCACCGACAAGCTCCGCGTCTCCGCGTTGCAGGAGGACGCGCGGATCGCCGTGCAGAACGGCGTGAAGCGCGAAAGCCTCGACGACGCGCGCAAGTACATCGACGATTTCCTGCGTCTCAAGAAGAAGCTGTCGGACTGCAAGCCGACCTCTTCCACGGGCGTCCCGCAGTCGGGTGCGCCCTCGTCCAGCGTGGCGCCGCCCGGCGGCACGCCTTCGTCGGCGAACCAGCCTGCGGGGAGGGACTGCTCGACGGCGGGTACGCCGCCGACAGGGGGCGGTAACTGATGGGCCAGCCGTTGGCCGACCCGACGTCCGCCCAGTTCGCCACGAATCCGCCGCGAGACCTCCCCAAGCGCAGGGGCACGGAGCTCGCGCTGCTGGCGTTCGCGGCGGGCATCGTCACCCTGGCGCTGGTCATCGTCGAAGCCAACCAGGAGCAGGAGCTGACGCTCTCGATCCTGTGGGTGGGGCTGGCTTACCTCGGCGTGCTCGCCACGACGCACCTCGCCGTGCGCCGGTGGGCCCCGTACGCCGACCCGGTGCTGCTGCCGTGCGTCGCGCTGCTGAACGGGATCGGGCTGGTGATGATTCACCGGCTCGACCTGGCGAAGGCCGAATCCGCGCTGCAGCGCGGCAAGGAGTACTCGCCGGAGATCACCAAGCAGCTGCTGTTCACCGCGGTTTCGCTGGTGCTGTTCGTGATCGTGCTGGTGGTGGTCAACGACCACCGCACGCTGACCCGCTACAGCTACATCGCCGGATTGATCGGGCTCGGCGCGCTCGCGCTGCCCGCGGTGCTGCCCGCCAGCCTGTCCGAGGCGGGCGGCGCGAAGGTGTGGCTGAAGCTGCCGTTCTTCTCGATCCAGCCGGGCGAGTTCGCGAAGCTGCTGCTGATGATCTTCTTCGCGTCGTTCCTGGTGTCCAAACGCGACTTGTTCATGGTGGCGGGCAAGAAGTTCCTCGGCGTGGAACTTCCGCGCGCGCGTGACCTCGGCCCGATCCTGATCGCCGCCGGGGTCGCCATCGGCGTGCTGGTGTTCGAGAAGGACCTCGGTACGTCGCTGCTGTATTTCAGCATCATCCTGGTGATGCTCTACGTCGCGACCGAGCGCGCGATCTGGGTCGTCGTCGGGCTGACGTTCTTCGTCGGCGGCTGCATCCTCGCCTACAACCTGTTCGGCCACGTCCAGCAGCGCGTGGAGAACTGGACCGACCCGCTCGGCCCGCGCTACGACGTGCTGGGCGGCAGCTACCAGCTCGCGCAGGGCCTGTTCGGGCTCGGCACCGGCGGCGTCGGCGGCACCGGGCTCGGCGCGGGCCGCCCGGACATCCCGCCCGCCGCGAGCACCGACTTCATCACCGCCGCGATCGGCGAGGAACTCGGCTTCATCGGGCTGGCCGCGGTGCTGATGCTGTACGTGCTGCTCGCGATGCGCGGCATGCGCAGCGCGCTGGCCGTGCGCGACACGTTCGGCAAACTGCTCGGCGGCGGGCTCGCCTTCACCATCGTGATCCAGATCTTCGTGGTCGTCGGCGGCGTCACCGCGCTCATCCCGGAAACCGGCGTCACCGCGCCGTTCCTGTCCTACGGCGGCTCTTCGCTGCTGGCGAACTACATCCTGGTCGCCCTGATGCTGCGCATTTCGGACGCGGCGCGCAGGCCGGCCACCCGGCCGAAGCCGCAGCAGCCGCAGGCTCCGATCGCCGAGGCGCACACCGTGATGGTGCGGCGTCCGCCAGCCGAAGGCGACCCGAACGGGAGGACCGCGTGAACGCCCCCCTGCGCAAGGTCGGCATGGCGATGCTCGCGATGATCGTGCTGCTGCTGGCCAACGACACCTACGTCCAGGTCATCAAGGCCGACACGTACCGCACCGACCCGCGCAACCAGCGGGTGCTCTACGACGAGTACTCCCGCCAGCGCGGCCAGATCGTCACGCCGGACGGCACCGTCCTCGCCGGCGTGAAGCCCTCGACGGACAAGTTCAAGTTCTTCCGCACCTACGCCGACGGCCCGATGTACGCCCCGGTCACCGGGTACTACTCGATCAACTACGGCGCGGGCGGGCTCGAGCGCGCCGAGGACGACGTGCTGAACGGGTCGGACCCGCGGCTGTTCGTGCGCCGCCTGTCGGACATGGTCACCGGCCGCGATCCGCGCGGCGGCAACGTGAAGCTCACCATCGACCCGAAGGTGCAGAAGGCCGCCTACGACCTGATGACGCAGCGCGGCTACACCGGCGCGGTGGTCGCGATGGAGCCGAAGACCGGCCGCATCCTCGCGATGGTGTCGACCCCGTCGTACGACCCGAACCAGCTGGCGACGCACGGCACCGACCAGAACAAGGCGTGGGACGCCTACTCCAAGGACAAGAACAACCCGATGCTGAACCGGGCGATCTCGGAGAACTACCCGCCGGGGTCGACGTTCAAGATCGTCACCGCCAGCGCGGCGCTGGAGAGCGGGATCGGCCCGGACACCCAGGTCAGCACCGCACCGAACGTGCAGCTGCCGGGCACGAACACGACGCTGGAGAACTACGGCGGCGAGACCTGCCCGGGCAACACGTTCAAGGACGCGCTGGCGCACTCCTGCAACGTGCCGTTCGCGACCTTCGCGGGCCAGCTCGGCGCGGACAAGATGAAGGCGGCCGCGGCCAACTTCGGCATCGGGCAGAACGACCTGACGGTGCCGATGCGGGTCGTCGGCTCGACCGTCGGCCCGCTCGACTCGCCGGGCGCGCTCTACCAGAGCGGCATCGGCCAGCGCGACGTCCGGCTCACCCCGCTGCAGGACTGCCTGCTCTCGGCGACCGTCGCGAACAACGGTTACGCGATGAAGCCGCAGCTGATCCAGTCGATCCTGGCCCCGGACCTGTCGACGGTCGAGAACGTCGACCCGGAGCAGCTCACCGGCAAGCCCGCGCTGTCGCCGGAGAACGACAAGATCCTCACCGACATGATGATCGCGTCGGAGTCCTTCACCAAGGGCGGCGGCAAGAACGACGCGCTGAAGATCGCGTCGAAGACGGGTACCGCCGAGCACGGCGCCGACTCGAAGAACACCGCGCCGCACGCGTGGTACACCGCGTTCGCGCCGTCGGACAACCCGCAGATCGCCGTGTCGGTCATCGTCGAGAACGGCGGCAACCGCGGTCTCGCCGCGACCGGCGGCACGGTGGCCGCCGAGATCGGCCGCGCCGCCATCGCCGCCCGGCTCGGGGGTGGATAGCCGATGCTGTCCTCGGGTCAGCTGCTGGCCGAGCGCTACAAGCTGACGAACCGGATCGCCGTCGGCGGGATGGGCGAGGTCTGGCAGGCGAGCGACACCCGGCTCGACCGGATCGTCGCGGTGAAGGTGCTGAAGGCCGAACTGTCCGGCGACGCGGAATTCCTGCACCGGTTCCGTACCGAAGCGCGGATGACCGCGTCGCTCAATCACGCCGGAATCGCCGCGGTGCACGACTACGGCGAGACGGTCAACGAGGATCTGTCCATCGCGTACCTGGTGATGGAGTACGTGGAGGGCGATCCGCTCGCGGGCATCCTCGCCAAGCACGGGCGGCTCACCGCGGACTACACCCTCGATCTGCTTGAGCAAGCAGGCACCGCGCTGCAGGCCGCGCACGAGCAGGGCCTGGTGCACCGCGACGTGAAGCCGGGCAACATCCTGGTCACCCCAGCCGGCAAGGTGAAGATCACCGACTTCGGCGTGGCCAAGGCCGCCGACGCAGCCCCGGTCACCCGCTCCGGCATGGTCATGGGCACGGCTCACTACATCGCGCCGGAGCAGGCGCTCGGGCAGGACGCGGAACCGGCCAGCGACGTGTATTCGCTCGCCGTGTGCGGGTACGAATGCCTCGCCGGGCACCGGCCGTTCCTGTCCGAGAACGCGGTGACGGTCGCGATGATGCACATCCGCGACGTCCCGCCGCCGCTGCCGCCGGACGTGCCGCCGGGCGCGCGGGCGGTCATCGAGGCGACGCTCGTCAAGGACCCCCGGCAGCGGTACGCGAGCGGCGGAGAGTTCGCCGGCGCGGTCGCCGCGGTCCGGGCCGGCCGCCCGCTGCCCACCCCGCTCGGCCTGGTGAACGCCGCCTACGCGGCGGGGCAACCACCAGTGCCGCCGGTTCCGCCCGCAGTGCCGCAGGCGGGTACCGGCGCGCCGATCGGGCCCAGCTCCAATCCGGCGTTCCGGCCGCTGTCGGCTCCGCCGGGTCCGCCGGGACAGCGGGTCCCGCCGGTCCCGCCGCCGAGGCGGAACCAATGGGGCTGGTGGGTGCTGCTCGCGGTGGTCGTCGTCGTGGTCCTGGTGGCCGTGGCGTTCTTGATCGCGAGAGTGGTGTCGGCCGGCAACGGCGGGACGCCGCGAAGCGTGGACAGCGGGAGCGGACCGACCTCAGCCACCCCGGCCGGTACGAGCGAGGCCCAGGGCCTGCAAGGCATGATGACCACACCTTGGACGGAATGGAACGGCACGAAGCGATGACGACACCCAGACTGCTCTCCAATCGGTACGAGCTGGGCGACACGCTCGGGTACGGCGGTATGTCCGAGGTCCACCACGGGCACGACGTGCGGCTGGGCCGGGAAGTCGCGATCAAGGTCCTGCGCGCGGACCTCGCCCGCGATCCGCAGTTCCAGGAGCGGTTCCGGCGCGAGGCGCAGAACGCCGCCGCGCTGAACCATCCCGCGATCGTCGCCGTGTACGACACCGGCGAGGCGAACACCGACGTCGGGCCGCTGCCGTACATCGTGATGGAGTACGTCGAAGGCCGGACGCTGCGCGACATCGTCAAGACCGAGGGCCCGCTGTCGCAGAAGCGCGCGATGGAGGTCATGGCCGACGTCTGCGCCGCGCTCGACTTCTCGCACCGGCACGGCATCGTGCACCGCGACGTGAAGCCGGCGAACGTGATGATCACGAAGAACGGCGCCGTCAAGGTGATGGACTTCGGCATCGCGCGCGCCATGCACGACGGCCAGTCGGCGATGACGCAGACCGCGGCCGTCATCGGCACCGCCCAGTACCTCTCGCCGGAGCAGGCGCGCGGCGAGTCGGTGGACGCCCGTTCGGACGTCTACGCGGCGGGCTGCGTGCTGTACGAACTGATCACCGGCGAGCCGCCGTTCACCGGCGATTCCCCGGTCGCGGTCGCGTACCAGCACGTGCGGGAGGACCCGAACCCGCCGTCGTCGGTGAACCCGGCGGTGTCGCCGGAGCTGGACGCGGTCGTGCTGAAGGCGCTGGCCAAGGGCCCGGCGAACCGGTACCAGTCGGCCGCCGAAATGCGCTCGGACCTGGTCCGGACGCTGTCCGGGCAGCGGCCGTCGGCCCCGATGGTGATGTCGGACGACGAGCGCACCCAGGTGATGAACGCCGACCGGCGCCAGCCGCAGGCCTACGACGAGTACCCCGACGATCCGGAAGAGGACCCGCGGGCCAAGCGCCGCCGCCGGATCATCTTCGGGGTGATCGCCGCGCTGCTCGTGGCGGGCGTGGTGCTGCTGATCTTCTGGCTGAGCGGATCGTTCCGCGACAAGAACGAGACCGCGCAGATCCCGCCGGTGGTCAACACGCCGGTGCAGACGGCGAAGTCGCAGCTGCAGCAGGCGGGCTTCTCGTCGTTCGGGCCGACCAAGTACGTGGTGTGCGGCCCCGAGGCGAGCAACCCCGGCGGCCAGACCTGCACCGAGGACCAGATCGACAAGGTCATCGCGATCGACCCGCAGGTCGGCGCGACGGTGGCGACCACGTCCACGATCACCCTCACCGTCGGCCAGAAGCCGGGCAGCGCGACGGTGCCGGACCTGCAGGGCAAGTCGCAGGACGAGGCGAAGTCGGCGCTCGAGCAGGCCAAGCTGAAGCTGGGCAACACGACCTCGAAGCCCGTCGACAACCCGAGCGACGTCGGCAAGGTCGTGTCGCAGAACCCGACCGCGAACTCCTCGGCGGTCGAGGGAACGCCGGTGGACATCGTCGTCGGCTCGGGCGTCAACCAGAAGACGGTGCCGAACACGGTCGGCCAGGACTACGCGTCGGCGAAGCAGACGCTGGAGAACGCCGGTTTCCAGGTCAAGCGCACCGACCAGGCCTCGGACAAGCCGAAGGACCAGGTCATCGACCAGCAGCCGAACGGCGGCAACCTGCCCCCGAACAGCCCGGTGCGGCTGACCGTGTCGTCCGGGCCGAAGCAGATCCAGATGCCGGACCTGACCGGGATGACCCAGGACCAGGCGACGCAGCAGCTGCAGAACATGGGCTGGTCGGGCACCATTCAGCCGCAGACCACGCACAGCGGCAGCGGCCAGCCGAACACGGTGGTGAAGCAGAACCCGCCCGCGGGCACCCAGATCAGCCCGAACCAGACGATCATCCTGGTGATCAAGGCGGACGACGGCAGCGGCTCGACGACGTCGAGCTCCGGCGGCATCTTCCCGCCGGGCGGGATCCACAACAACGGCTGACCCGGTCGTAAGGAGGGCCCGCACGGTGCGCACCGTGCGGGCCCTTTTTTCGCGCCGGCCGATCAGTCTTGGTCGAGAAAACTCCGCACGCTGGCGAGCACCTCGTCCACGTCGTGCCCGCCGCCGCAATCGACGTCCAGCTCTTCGACGGCCCCGGAACGCTTCACCGTGAGCGACACCTGCCGCCCGTCGCGCTGCCCGCGCAACCAGCCGAAGAGCGACCGGCAGAACGTGCCCGCCGACCGGCTGCTCACCATCACGACGACGTCGCTTCCCGGCCCGGCGAGCCGAACCCGGCCGGCGAGCTCGTCCTCGGCGCCGAGCCAGGAAACCAGCTGCTGCAACTCGTCCGCGGAGCCGTCCACGCTGATCGCGGCGATCCCTGCCGTCACGGATGCTCCCCTCCCGGGCCGAACAGACGGCGCGAGGGTAACCGACTCGCTACCGAACCCGGAACCCCCAAATCGGCATTTGCCGAATGCAATTTGCAAACTACAGCGAGTGCTTCCGTCCGCGATGCTGCTTGACCAGCGCGGATACGCACATCACCGCGCCCAGCGAGAAAACGGTCGGCAACCCCACATTCGCGACGAGAACAGAGGCGGTCGACCCCGGCTGCGGGGTCCGCATGGGCGAGAATATTCCAGCCGCGGCCATCGCGACACAACACGCGAGCAGCGCCCACAGGAGCGCCGCACGTACTTTTTCCGCCTTTTCGCCGAGCCAGGGGAAAGCTGTCGCGAAGACGATCCGTCGACCTTCGTGCCGGATGCGCCGATACAGAGAAGTCCCCGTTCCTCCGGCGATCACCAGCATCACCAAACTGAGGGCGAGGTCGCCGAGCCTGCTGCTGGCAGAAGCGTCGCTGCCCAGCGCATTGGCCAGTCCTCCGACGGTGTAGCCGAGACTGATATAGAAGACCAGCCACTGCAGAGCGGCAAGCGCCGCCCGCCACAGCCACACTGCTTGCTGACCGCGCGGCTGGGCCGAAAGCGGGTCATCCTGAACGACTGGCGAGGCCTTCGAGACCTCTTCGAGCTTGGGCTTGGCGGGCTTCGGTTCCGCTGTCGGCACAACCGGTTCCGCGGGCGTGAGCACCGGGACGACCGGCTTGCTTCTGATCGGTTCCGAAGCGACCGGGCTCTTTGGTTCGACAACCGCGGGCGGCTTCTCCACAGCGGGCTTATCCGTCAATGGTTCCCTGCGCAGCAGAAGACTGCTGCTGGTGTCCATCGCCTGCATCTTCGGCCGGGGCATTCCACGACGCGCGAGAGCCGCGTCAAGGGCGCCGTAGAGGTTGTTGACGTCGAGCGGACGTCCGGGAGAACGGCTGGTGAGCAAGGTGAGCAACTCCGCGGTGAACGCGGTGTTGCGGTCTCCGGGCGGCGAGAGCGACACCCGGTTCTTCGGCGAAGAGGCGATCACCGTTGTCCCGCGAACCTTGATTTCCCGGGAGTCCAGCCGGGAATCAGACATCGCCCCGATCGCCATTCCGGAGTAACAACAGTCCAGGACGAGCAACTTGACCTGAGCGGGGCTCATCTCCACCGCGTCGCGCAAGGTGTCGAAGGCGACCGCTGTCGTGTCGGGTTCCTCGGGGTCGGTCTCCCGGGTCGTCAAATAGAGCCGGTCGCGGAGTTCGTGCCGGACCCCGTGGCCCGCGTAGTAGACGAAGAGGAAATCTTCGGCTTCCCGGGAGAAGCGGCGCAAGCGCTTCGTCAGGCTTGTCGGCGAATCAGGATTGTCGACGACATAGCAGTGGTCCCATTCGAGAATCCCGGCCCGCGGGTCGCTGAGCGCGGAACGCAAGTCCGCCAGGTTGTTGTGGACCGCCGGCAGGTTCACGAACAGCTCGGACTCGAAGTCGCTCGTGCCGATGAGGATCGCTCGAGACCGCTCCGGGTCGGGAAGCGCGCTCACTCCGATCAGGACTCCCGCTCGAGGAAATTCCGGACCGCGGCGAGCACTTGGGCGGAGTCGTCGCCCGAGCCGCACTCCAGTTCGAGCGTCTCCTTGTCCCTCGTCAGCTTGAGCGAAACCTTGCGCGCGTCGCGGAGACGAGTCAGCCAGTCGAATAGCGAACGGCAAAACGCGGTAGCTGTACCACTGGTGGCGATGACGGTAATCGCGTCGAGCGCACCGCCCATTTCCCCGGGACCAGCCGGAGCGTCTTGGGCTCGGACCCGGCCGCGCAAGTCGTCCTCGTCCCGAAACCATGCCGCGAGCTTCCGGAGTTCGTCGTCCGACGCTCCTGGCATGGTGATCGCAATGGTGCCATCCGCCATGAGACCTCCCCTTGCTCATGGGGCCGGAAACCGCACTCGGCCCAGCTCAGGTCGGATATCCTAGCTTGCGCCCGAGAGGTGCAGAATGCGTCTCGCTCAAGGCTTTGATAAAGATTCAAGACCGGCGGGCCGAAACCGCACCCACCACCGTCATGCTGGCCGCCAGCAACACCACCGACGCGCCGATCGCCAACGTGAGCGGGCCGCCGTACGGAGTGCCGCTCATCAGCGCCTCCAGGAGCGGATGCACCACCGGAACCCACTTTCCCAGCAGCACCACGCCAAGCACGAGAACTGCCGCGAGCACCGTCCATCCGATACGCGACACCAGCAGCCGCGAGCACGGCAGGCCGATTGCGATGCCGACGAGAGCGCACGCCAGATGGGTCGCCAATCCGGCGCTGACGATCTGCCAATGCAGCTGATTCCGATGCGTCGCGGCCCATGCGACGGTCACCAATGTGCTCGCCAAGGTGCAGCCGAAAACCGTAAGCACCGCGCCGCCAATGGTTTTCCGGTTGCCCCCAGCGTGATTGAGGGTGATCAACCGCTGCACGGGGTCTTCGATGTCCAGCAACGCGATCGTCAGCCAGCAGCCCAGTACGAGAATCCCCGCCCCGCTAACGCCATACAGCGGAATCACTGGCGAACTCGGGTCTGCGTAAAGGATCGAGCACAACGCGAGGTACGCGAGCCCGGCCGGCAGGTACCGCTGCGAATGTCCCAGCAGCGCCAGGTAATAGCGGCTCACTGCGAGCACGGCGCCACCTCCCGCACCGACCAGCCGCCGGACAGGGCGCGCAGCAGTACGGCGTCGGCGTGTTCGGCGTCGACTGTCAGGACCACGCCGCCTGCCTGGTCGGCGACCGTGTGCACGCCGGGTTCGGCGGACCAGTTGTCGACGCTCGACGACACCGGCAGCAGCGTGATCCGTTTGCGCTCCGGATGTGTTTCCAGTGGCGCGAGCCGGCCGGATTCGAGCCGGTACACCTCGTCGGCGTGGGCGCGGACGACGTCCGGCCGGTGGTCGGTGAACACGACGCTCGCGCCTCGGGCCCGGGTTTCCGCGACCAGTTCGCCGAGCACCGCGTGGGTGCCGACGTCGAGGCCGGACCAGGGTTCGTCGAGGATCAGCAGGTCCGGCCGCACCAGCACGGCTTGGGCGAGGCCGACCTTCTGCGCGTTGCCTTTCGACAGCGTCCGCAACTGCGCGTCCGGGCTGCCGACCAGCGCGAGCCGCTTCAGCAGCGGGTCGATGCCGGACAGGTCGGCGAGCCCGCGGATCCGCGCGAGATGCCGCAGGTACGCCCGCGCGCTCAGCCGCTGGCCGCCAGGGAACCGGTCCGGCAGGTAGCCGACCGCCGGGCTTCCGGTGATGTCCCCGTACGACGCCCGCGACACCCCGGCGAGGATCCGCAGCAGGGTCGATTTGCCCGAGCCGTTCGCGCCGAGGATGCCGGCGACCTGTCCGGCGGGCACCTCGAAATCGACGTGCGTCAGGACGGGTTCGCCGCTGCCGTACCGTTTTCCGACTCCGCTGAGCCGGATCAGCGGAGTCGGGGCGGTCACGCAGTCGCGGCCTTCTGCAGGGTGCGGGTGGCCCGCTCCAGGTCGTCGACGACGGTCGGCGCGACCGGGTGCCCCGCCGAGGCCATCCAGTTCGCCAGCATCCGGTGCCCGCATTCGGTGAGTACGGATTCGGGGTGGAACTGCACGCCTTCCAGCGGCAGCTCGCGGTGCCGCATGCCCATCACGATGCCGCTCTCAGTGGTCCCGGTGACCTCGAAAATCGCCGGATCGATGGTCTCCGGCAGCACGGTGAGCGAGTGATAGCGAGTGGCGGTGAACTCCTCCGGCAGCCCGGCGAGGATGCCGACGCCGGTGTGATGCACCTGACTGGTCTTGCCGTGCAGCAGCTCGTCGGCCCGGTCGACGGTGGCTCCGAAGTGCACGCCCAGCGCCTGGTGGCCGAGGCAGACGCCCAGCATCGGCGTGCGCGTCTCGGCGCATTTCGCGATCACTTCAATGCTCTGACCTGCGCGTTCCGGCGTTCCCGGGCCCGGGGAAACGAGCACCGCGTCGAATTCCGGGACGCGGTCGAGGTCGACAACGTCGTTGCGCCACACCGTGCAGTCGGCGCCGAGCTGCGCCAGGTACTGGACGAGGTTGTAGACGAAGCTGTCGTAGTTGTCGACGACGAGAACGCGCATGCCGCCAGCTTAGCGGCTCCCACCTGCTGGACCGTACGCCAGATCACAGTGATTGTTAGGATCACCTAACTTACCGTGGACCGGTGAGCCGAATCCTTCGTGTCGCCGTCGTGGGCGCCGGTCCCGCCGGCATCTACGCCGCCGACCTGCTGGACAAGTCCGACGCCGACGTTGAGATCGACCTGTTCGAGCGCATGCCGGCGCCGTTCGGGCTGATCCGCTACGGCGTCGCGCCCGACCACCCGCGCATCAAGGGCATCGTCAACGCCCTGCACAAGGTGCTCGACCGGCCGAACATCCGGCTGCTCGGCAACGTCGACTACGGCACCGACCTGAAGCTCGACGACCTGCGCGAGTTCTACGACGCGGTCATCTTCGCGACCGGCGCGATGGCCGACCGCGCGCTCGACCTGCCCGGCATCGACCTCGACGGCAGCCACGGCGCCGCCGACTTCGTGTCCTGGTACGACGGCCACCCGGACGTGCCGCGCACCTGGCCGCTCACCGCGTCCTCGGTCGCCGTGCTCGGCGTCGGCAACGTCGCGCTGGACGTGGCGCGGGTGCTCGCCAAGACCGCCGACGAACTGCTGCCGACCGACATCCCGGCGAACGTCTACGAGGGCCTGAAGGCCAGCCCGGTCACCGACGTGCACGTGTTCGGCCGCCGCGGCCCGGCGCAGGCGAAGTTCTCGCCGCTGGAACTGCGCGAACTGGACCATTCGCCGAACGTCGAGGTGATCGTGCACCCCGAGGACATGGAGTTCGACGAGGCGAGCGTCGCGCAGCTGCGGTCCTCCAAGCAGACCGACATGGTCGTGAAGACGCTGCAGGAATGGGCGATTCGCGACGAAGGCACCCGTCCGCGGCGGCTGCACCTGCACTTCTTCCACGCACCGACCGAGGTGCTCGGCGAGGACGGCAAGGTCGCAGGCCTGCGCACCGAACGCACCGAGTACCGCGACGGCAAGGTCGTCGGCACCGGCGAGTTCCACGACTGGGACGTGCAGGCGGTGTACCGCGCGGTCGGGTACCTGTCGTCGCATCTGCCGGAAATCCCGTTCGACCACACCGCGGGCGTGATCCCGAACCAGGGCGGCCGCGTGCTGGACCTGGACGAGAACCAGGTCCCCGGCGTGTACGTGACCGGCTGGATCAAACGCGGCCCGGTCGGCCTGATCGGCCACACGAAGGGCGACGCGGCCGAGACCGTCGCGAACCTGCTGGCCGACGCCGACACGCTCGCCGCGCCGCGGCATTCCTCGCCGGACGCGATCCTGGACTTCCTTGCCGCGCGCGGGATTTCGTTCACCACCTGGGAAGGGTGGGGCAAGCTCGACGCGCACGAGAAGTCGCTCGGCGAGCCCGAGGGACGCGAGCGGGTGAAGGTCGTGGAGCGGGACGAGATGGTGCGGGTTTCGCGCGCCTGAGTCAGTTCACGTAGACGATCTTCCCGCGGGCGTGCCTGCTCTCGCTCAGCTCATGCGCGGCGGCGGCTTCGCTCAGCGGGAAGGTCGCTGCGACGGGGATCTTTAAGCGCCCTTCCTCGGCGAGTTTTACCGCTGCGGCAAGGCCGTGTACTGCTAGCGGATCGGCACCGGGGATCGCGGCGCTGTGCGAGAAATGCACGCCATGCTGGGGTGCTGCGGCATCGGTGATCGTCACGACTCGCGCGGGATCTCCGGCGATCTTGATCAGGTCTGGCAGCGCTCCCCCGGCGCAGTCGAAGACCGCGTCAACACTGCCGACCCGGTCGACCAGACCTGGGCCGTAAGTCGTCGGTTCGGCACCGAGTGAACGCAGGAAATCGTGGTTTCGCGGGCTCGCGGTGCCGATAACAGTGGCACCGCGCGCTACTGCCAACTGAACCGCGACCGTGCCGACCCCGCCCGCCGCGCCGTGCACCAGGAGCGTTTCGCCAGTCAGCTGATCCAACACCCGGGTGGCGGTTTCGATCGCGCCCGCGGCACCGCCTGCCTCGGCCCAGCTCCACGCGGCCGGTTTGGCTGCCCAGTGAACGAGAACGGCGTACTCGGCGTTGGCCCCGCGACGATCCGCGGCTGTCATGCCGAAGACATGCGCGCCGAGTTCGACCCCGGTTACTCCTTCGCCGACTTCGTCCACCACACCAGCGGCGTCATATCCCGTCCGGAACGGGAGCCACATACCTTTGCGCGCACCGGACCGAATGGCGGTTTCGCCCGCGGAAAAGCCGGAAGCGCACACGGAAATGCGGATCTCCCCGGGGCCGGCGTGCGGTTCGGCGACATCGGCGACGTGCACGACGCTGGGCGGGCCATACTGGGAAAACTGGACGGCTTTCATGCGTCCGAAGGTATTCCGGCAGGTCAGCGGTTCAGGTGGAAGTGAGAGGGGTGACGGCCGAAGTGAGACGGACCGACGCCGCGCACAACCGCGTGCGCATTCTCGCTACCGCCCGGGCGGCCTTCACCATCCGCGGATACCGCGTGCCGATGCGGGAGATCGCGCGGCAAGCCGAGGTCAGCGTCGCGACGGTTTACCGGCATTTCCCGACCAAAGACGCGCTGATCGCCGAAGCCTTCGCCGAGGAACTGGCGTTGTGCTCGTCGATCGTCGAGGAGGGCCTTGCCGCGGCTGATCCGTGGCAGGGCTTCGTCCTGGCGGTGGAGAAGCTCACCGAGGCGCACGCTCGTGAGCAGGGGTTTCGCGCGTTCGTCGCGCAACTGCCGCGACGACTCGACTTCGCCGCCGACCGCGCCCGGACACTGCGGCTGCTGCTCGAACTCATCCACCGGGCCAAGGAAAGCGGCGATCTGCGCCCGGATTTCGTGCTAGAGGACCTCGTGCTGGCATTGGTCGCCAACGAAGGCATCCGGGTGGAACCGGCTGCCGCACGTGTCGCAGCGGTGCGGCGGTTCACGGCGTTGCTGCTCCAGTCGTTCCGGGCGCATCCGGCCGCCGGACCGCTTCCGCCCGCCGTGCGGGTGCCGCTCAGCTAGAACCGAGGAACTTCAGCACGGCCAGCACCCGGCGATTCGTGTCGTCCGAGGCGGAAATCCCGAGTTTGGCGAAGATATTCGCGGTGTGTTTGCCGACCGCGCCTTCGCTGAAGTGCAACCGGCTGGCGATCGCGGCGTTCGAACAGCCTTCCGCCATCAAGCCGAGCACTTCACGTTCCCGTGGCGTCAAGGCCGCCAACGGATCGGAAGAGTTGCCCGCCACCAGTTTCGCGATCACTTCCGGATCCATGGCGGTCCCGCCCGCGGCCACCCGGCGGACGGCGTCGATGAACTGTTCCGCGTTGAACACCCGGTCTTTCAACAGATAGCCGACCGCGCCGGTGCCGTCCGCCAGGAGTTCGCGCGCATACAGCTGCTCGACGTGTTGCGACAGCACGAGAATCGGCAGCCCCGGCGTCTCCCGCCGAGCGGCGAGGGCGACCTGCAGTCCTTCGTCGGTGTTGGTCGGCGGCATTCTGACGTCCACAATGGACACATCAGGCCGGTGTTCCCTTAGCGCGGCGGCGAGTTCGGGTCCGGAACCGACCGCCGCGACGACGTCGAACCCGTGCGCGGCGAGCAGGTGGGTCAGGCCGTCTCGGAGGAGGTACTGGTCTTCGGCGACGACGGTCCGGGGTCGAGCTGGCACGGCACCTCCACAATCGCCTCCGTCGGGCCGCCCGGCGGGCTGGTCAGCGCCAACCTACCGGCGAATCCGGACAGCCTCCGCTCGATCCCGCGCAAACCCGTTCCGCGAGCGGCGTCGGCACCGCCCTTGCCGTCGTCGGTGACGGTCGCGCGCAGCAACCCGTCGAGGTATTCCAGCACCACGGTCGCGCGCCGGGCCTCGCCGTGTTTTGCCGCGTTGCCCAGCAATTCGCACACCGCGAAGTACGCGCACGCCTCCGCCGGCTGTTCGAGCCGACCCGGCACCGTAGCCGTGACCTCGGCTTTCAACGGACTGTCCAACGCCGCCGCGCGCACCGCGTCGACCAATCCGCGCTCCGACAACACCGGCGGATGGATGCCCCGAACCAGCGACCGCAGCTCGGTGAGCGCTTCCGACGACGCTTCCCGCAACTCCGCGGCCAGCTGTTTCGCCTTATCCGGATCGTGGTCGATCAAAGCCTCCACCGCACCGAGCTTCATCCCCATCGCGACCAGCCGCGACTGGATGCCGTCGTGCAGGTCGCGCTCGATCCGCCGCAGCTCAGCGGCCTGTGCGACGTTGACCTCGACCCGCGTCTGGTCCAGCCGGTGGACGCGCTGCGCGAGCCGGGACGCCTCGGTCGGGCCGAGCAGCCAGCGCCCGAATTTCGCCTGCCGCCTAGCGAGCCACGGCGTCGGCAGCAGCCCGGCGAACACCGCCGCCAATGCCACCGGCGTCATCGCGAATGCGCCGCCGGTGCTGGTCACCGCGGGCAGCCCGACCATCTCGAACCAGCTGTGCTGGCCGGTGATCCACAGCGCGACCAGACCGTAAATCCCCCAGAAGACCAGAGCCGCCGACGGCATCCACAACACCGGCGTCAGCACCGGCAGCAGCACCGCGGCGGCCAGGTCCCGCCAGGTCGCGCGGTCGTGGAGCACCCAGTGGATCCGGGCGCGCAGCATCGGCCACCACGGTTCCTCGTACAACTGCTTGCCGAACTGGTACAGCCCGTCGCCGCGCGGAACCGGCAGCGCGGGCGGCGGAACGTACGGCTGGGCGATCCGAACCCCGGTCCAGCGCTCGGCCTCGCGGCGGAAGGTGTCAGCGACCGCGCGGCTGGCCCGCGTGACCGTCGGGAACACCGGCACCGCGCCGGTCAGCACGATGATCTGGGCGACTGCCAGGCCCAGCTGCGCCACCGAGATCGCCCACAGCCCGAGCTGATACCCGAGCGTCTCGAACCTGCGACCAAGCCAGCTCTTCCCCCGCGGTGCGTGCGGGCCAAGCCAGTACCCGGTCCACCGGGCGTACCCGCGCAGCGCGACCGGGCCGGCGACCAGCGAAAACACCGCGAAAGCCAGCGCGACCAGCGGGTTCAGCAGCTGCCAGCCGAACTCCCGGCCGGTCGCCGGATCCTCCATGATCCACGTGAAACGTCGATTCCAGCGGATCCACCAGGCGCGCCGGTAGAGCTGGGTGCCGTCGCGATACCAGCCGTCGCGCTCGCGCTCCGGCTCCGGCGGCGCTGGCCGGTACGGGCTCGGAATCTCCCGCCCGGTCCACCGGCCGACCAGCTCCCGCGTGCGCCGCGACCGGACGCGCGCGATTTCGACCGCCGGGGAGAAGAAAAGCACGAGACCGACGCACAACAGCGCGAACGCGATCAGTTCAAGCAGAACGTCGACCCAGCTCACCACCGCGAGACCGGCAAGTGCCCACGCGCGCCGCACCGACGTCATGGCACCCCCTTTCGCGTCCCAGTCTCGCCGTTGCGGCCGTCCCGGACCCTGGCCCCAGCTCCCGGATCAGGGTGGCCCCAGCCCCACCCCCGACACCCGCGAAACCCCACCTCAACTGGGGTTTCCGACTCATTCTGCCGGACCGCGAGCGCTTCTAGCGTCGTTCGCATGCGACTCATCGAAGTTTCCGAACTCTGCAAGGCCTATGCGGGCCGGGTCGCGGTCGGCGGGGTCTCGTTCTCCGTCGAACGCGGCGAGATCTTCGGCGTCCTCGGCACGAACGGAGCCGGGAAGACCACCACGGTCGAATGTCTGCAGGGCCTGCGTTCGCCGGATTCCGGCACGATTTCCGTACTGGGCCTGGACCCGGGACGCGACACCGCCGAACTGCGCCGCCGCGTCGGCACCCAGCTGCAAGACGCGCGCCTGCCGGACAAACTGCGGGTCCGGGAAGCGCTTTCGCTGTTCGCGTCCTTCTATCCGAACCCAGCCGACATCGACACGCTGCTGACCCGACTCGGCCTCGACGCCCACCGCGACATCGCCTTCGGCAAGCTCTCCGGCGGCCTCCGGCAACGGCTGTCCATCGCACTCGCCCTGGTCGGCAACCCCGAACTGGCCATCCTCGACGAGTTGACCACCGGCCTCGACCCGCACGCCCGGCAAGAAACCTGGCAACTGGTCGAGACCGTTCGCGATTCCGGCGTGACGATCGTGCTGGTCACCCACTTCATGGACGAGGCGCAACGACTGTGCGACCGCCTGGTGCTGCTCGATCAGGGCCGCGTCATCGCCACCGGCACCCCCGCCGACCTGCTCGCCGCCACCGGCCAACCCACCCTGCACGACGCGTTCGTCGCGCTCACTCGCGGCTAAGGAGCTTTTCCGATGCGTACTTTGCTGATCACCGAAGCAAAACTGTTCCTGCGCACGCCGCTGTGGGCACTCCTGGGCGTTTTCCTGCCGACCGCGGTCCTGCTGGGTGTCGGCTCGATCCCCGGCATGCGAGAACCGAGCCCCGTCACCGGTGAATATCGATTTGTCGACCTGTGGGTGCCTTCGCTGATCGTCATCGCGCTGGCGATGCTGGGTCTGCAGGTCATCCCCGCCGCCGTCGCCACCTACCGCGAACAGGGAATTCTCCGCCGCCTAGCCACCACCCCCGTGCCGCCCCCATATCTCCTGCTCGCCCAGGTGCTGATCCACGCCGCCGTCGCACTGGCCGGAGTTCTGCTGATGCTCGTGACCGCCCGCATCGCCTTCGACGTGCCGATCCCCCGCCATCCCGGACTCTTCCTGCTGGCCCTGCTGCTAGGCCTGGTCTCGGTGTTCGCGCTGGGCCTGATCGCCGCGTCCCTCGCCCGCACCGGCAAAGCCGCCGGCGGACTGGCCATGATCGCGTTCTTCCCCATCATGTTCGTCGGCGGCGTCTACCTGCCGCGACCGCTGCTGCCAGCGGTGATCCAGAAAATCGGCGGCTACCTCCCGCCCGGCACCCAACCGCTGCAAGACGCCTGGATCGGCGACGGCGGGCAGCCACTGCAGTTCGTCGCGTTGGCCGCCTTCGCGCTGGGCGGAACGGCGCTCGCCGTGCGGCTGTTCCGGTGGGAGTGATCCACCAAAGTGGTGATGAAACTCGTTTTCTCTTGTGGCCGGGTCCGGCGGGCCGGTAGCTCTGAGGGGTACCGCTGACCATGGAGGTTGTCTTGTCCTTGGACGTATCGCCCGCGCTGCTGGAAAAAGCCGAACGCGGGGAGGTCTCCGACGCCGAGTTCGTGGCCTGCGTGCGGGAATCGCTGCCGTACGCGTGGGAGGTCATCACCGGAGTGATCGCGGAAGCGGACACCGCCGCGGACGGATTCGCGGACAACGAAACCCCGCCGCCGAGCGAGGCCGCCCGCGGCCAGCTCCTGCGAGCCCTGGCCTCAGACGCGATCCGCGGCGGGCTGGAGCGGCATTTCGGGGTGAAACTGGCATTCCAGAACTGCCACCGGGTAGCAGTGTTCCGCGAGACGGACGGGGATCGGTACCGGGCGTTTGTCTCGCCGCGGGGGCAGTTGCTGAACCAGAGCCCGGAATTGCGGGACTGCTGACTCCGGTTTCGGCCTTGGGTGCGGCCTGGTCAGGGAGTTTCTCTGACCAGGCCGCTTTGGTCGCCGACAGGGCTCGAACCTGCGACCTAGAGATTCTGAAGCAGCGTTGATCACTGTCTACTGTGGATGGTTGATACTGGTCGTCATCTGCGCTGTTCGCTTCTGCG
>NZ_JBHZAG010000034.1:0-84804 GCF_042754125.1 Amycolatopsis sp. NPDC059235 | reverse complement strand
GGCACCCCCCCCCCCATAACGCCCTTGTGGGTACCCTTCCGCAACCACGCCCCCCTCAGGGTTCCCCTCACGGACCTCGGCATCACGCGTCAGGCCGGCCGCGCGACGCGAGAACCCCGCGCAAACGGGGGTCTTCTCGCAGGGCTGCGCGGTGGCATGCGGCGCGGGGCCGCTGGCAGCTGCGGCGATGCGGCCGACACTCGCCACACCGCATCACGCCACGCCGCTCCCCACTACCGAGAAAACCCCAATGTGGCATTGGGTGCGTCAGATGCACCCAATGTGGCGTTCGGTGCGTTCAGCGCACCCAATGCCACATTGGGGCGCAAGACCGCGCACCACCCGAACCCGTAGAGCACCGCGGCCTTGTGAGTGTTTATGCCGGTTAGAACCGGCATAAACACTCACAAGAGGGTCAGGCGGAAGCGGCCGCGGCGGCCTCAGCGAGGGCCTTTTCGTCTTCCTCGCCGAAAGTGTCCTCGAGCTGCTCAGGCGAGTAGTCGAGGTCGATCTGCTCGACCGGCGTGCCCCGCGCGGATTCGATCGCGCCGAGGCGGCGCTGGGCGCGGTCGGCGGCGTACTGGATCAGTTCCTCGGGGTCGTTGTCGAACGGGACTTCCTCGAACTGGTCCTGCACCCACTGGATCATGCCGAGCGCGTGCGGCAGCAACTCGCCCATGCGTTCCTGCACGGCGTCCCACATCGCGTCGTCCGCCGCGACGTGCCGGCGGCAAGTGAACGTGCCCCACGCCATGTGGCGGCGTTCGTCGTCGCCGATGCGGCGCACCAATTCCTGCATTCCCGGCAGGATCTGGTTCTGCGTGCAGATCAGCTGCCACGAGTAGTACCCGGTGAGCGCGAGGCTGCCTTCGATCACGTGGTTGTACGTCACGCTCGCACGAATCTGGTTGAGCGGACTGGGATCGGCCTCCAGCGCGCGCAGCGACTGCGGCAGCTCCTCGTAGAAAAGCTTGCGGTAGTGCGGGTTTTCCGCGACGTAGGAGTGCAGGTCGTCGTCCAGCCCGACGGCGTCCATCCAGCGCCGGAAGACCTCGACGTGCTTGGCCTCCTCGAAGCAGAACTGCGTCAGGTACATCTCGTCGCCGAACCGGCCGGTGGACGACATCGCGCGCATGAACGGCTGGATGTCCTCGGTCACCGCCTCCTCGCCCGCGATGAACTGCGCCACGAGGTAGGTGGTGGAGCGCTGCTGTTCGGGCGTCAGGCTTTCCCAGCCCGCGCGTTCCTGGCTGAAATCGAGGTCCGCCGGGTTCCAGAACTTCTTGTTGCCCTTGACGAACAGCCGCAACGGGAACGAGTCCCAGTTCAGCCCGCCCTTGCGCAGGGACGAGAATCCGCTGCGCAGCTCCGGAAGCGTCTCGGTCATGACTGGCCCTCTCGTTTCACTCCATTGTGGACGAATTGGTCGATGGCGGGGGCGAGCACCGCGAGGACCGACTCGGCGGCCTCGGACGCGGTGTGCGTCGGCAGCACCAGGTGGCTCAGCGACAGCCGGACCACCGTTTCGGCGAGCAGTGCGGCGGCGTCGGCCGTGAGCCGGGGTTCGAGCGCGAGGTACTGCTGCGTCGCGAGTTCGGCCGACGCGGTGAGGATCGGTTCGCCGCGCGAAGTCAGCAGGGGCAGCAGATCCTCGCCGGCCTCGGTGCCGAGTGCCGCGGCGATCAGCCGGTTCTCCCTGGCGTGTTCGATCGTGTAGACGACTGCGCCGCGGATGCCCGTGAGCAAACTCTCGGCGTCCTCGAACCGGCAGCGGATGCCGTCGAGGAATTCCGCCGCGACGCGCAGCGCGACGGCCTGCGTGAGCGCCGCCTTGCTGCCGAACTCGTTGTAGACCGTCTGCCTGCTGACCCCGGCTTTCGCGGCCACGTCGGCCATTCGCAGGCCCTGGTGGCCGCGGTCCGGGAGAAGATCCGCGGCCGCGTCCAGCAGCGTCTCGCGAAGCGTCGCCTTGGTCCGCTCGGTGAAGCTGGTCACACCGCCAGCTTGACACAGACTGATTCTGTGTCAAGAACCTTTACCTGGATGGTGTACGTGTACAAATGCCCGCCGGAATTGTCGGTGCGGACGGCTACCGTGTGGGACGTGGGCATCACGGTGGGGTTCGACCTCGACATGACATTGATCGACCCGCGGCCGGGCATGGTCGCGGCGATGAACGCGCTGGGAAAGAAGTCCGGGCTGCCGTTCGACGGAGAGGCGTTCGCCGCCAACCTCGGGCCGCCGCTCGACCAGGCGCTGCGCGAGTTCGGCGCGCCGGAGGACCGGATTCCCGAGCTGATCTGGCAGTTCCGCGAGCTGTATCCGGAGACGGTCGTGCCGAGCACGGTCGCCCTGCCGGGCGCGGCCGAGGCGCTGGAGGCGGTCCGGGCGGCGGGCGGGCGGGCGCTCGTGGTCACCGGCAAGTACGGGCCCAACGCGCAGATGCACCTCGACGCGCTGGGCATGAAAGTCGACGACCTGGTGGGCGAGCTGTGGTCCACGCAGAAGGCGGCGGCCCTGCTGGAACACGGGGCGCGGGCGTACGTCGGCGATCACCTGGGCGACGTACGGGGCGCGCGAGCGGCCAACGCGGTGTCAGTGGGCGTGGCGACCGGGCCGTGCACCCGGGAGGAACTGACCGCCGAGGGTGCGGACGTGGTGTTCGATTCGCTGGTCGAATTCCCGGAGTGGTTCGCCAGGACGTTCGTGGAGACCGCGGTGTAACCCCAGCTCAGCCGTGCTTCCCGGCGCGGGCTTCCTGGATCAGGGCGATGAGCCCGAGCAGCAGGCCGAGCGGGGTGATCACCCCGGCGGCCGCGCTGAGCCACACCGGCAGGTTTTCGAGTCCGGCGGCGAACAGCACGAACACCGTCGCCACGGCGAGCATGCCGATGGCGAACAGGCCGATGCCGAGCCGCATGAGGATCGGTTTGCCGGTCTGCTTCGCTGCGTTCTCCATGGGGTGAGAGTAACGGGACTATCCGCTTCTCCCCAGCGCCTGTGGCGAGATACGCTTGTCGGACGCGCGCCTCGAGATCGCTCGGGGCGCGTTCGTCGTGACCTGCACAGCAGAAGGACTGGTGAGGGAAGTGCCGACCGGCAAGGTCAAGTGGTACGACGCGGAGAAGGGGTTCGGTTTCGTCACGCAAGACGGCGGTGCCGACGTCTACATCCGCAAGGCCGCGCTGCCGCAGGGCGTGGAAGGCCTGAAAGCCGGCCAGCGGCTCGAGTTCGGCGTGGCCGACGGCAGGCGCGGGCCGCAGGCGCTCTCCGTCCGGCTGCTGGACCCGCCGCCGTCGGTCGCCGAGGCGCGCCGCCGTCCCGCGGAGGAATTGCACGGCCTCGTCGAGGACATGATCAAGCTGCTGGAGCTGAAGGTCCAGCCGGATCTGCGGCGCAACCGGTACCCGGATCGCAAGAACACGAAGCAGATCGCGGAGATCATGCGCGCGGTCGCGCGCGACCTCGACCCGTGATCGGCCACGCCACCGCTTGAAAAACGGTGAAGGGCTCCGCGCGGGAATCCCGGCGCGGAGCTCTTCACTGCTTTGCGAAGAAATCAGGCAGGCTGGACCTGCAGCGACCACAGCGCCGTCGTGACCGCTTCGGCGTCGTTCGGGTCGCCGGTGCGGCTGATCACCGAGGCCTGCGCGATCTCGACCACCACGATCTGGTCGTCCTTCGCGGGCGGGGTCGCGGTGTAGGCGTAGCGGTCGCGGGAGGTGATGATCTCCTCCTTGAGCGGCTGCGGCTCGCCCTTGCTGTTCACGAACTGCACGGTGACTTTCCACGGCGTCTCGGCGATTTCCTTCGGCACCGAGATCTGCACCGACCGGCCAGGGCGCACCTTGAGCTTGCCCGTCGCGCCGGGGTTGGCCGCGCAGACGCCGGATTTGATGTCGCAGTTGCCGATCGGGGCGGCGGTGATCGTGTGCCCGTCGGCGTAGAAAGTCACCTCGGCCGGGCCGGGCGCGGAACAGCCGGCCACCGCGAAACCACCGGCCGCGAGCACGGCCACCACCCGGGAACGTCGCATGGCCCGAGATTACCGGCGGCCTCGCGCCGGGCCGGGAGCGGGGAAGCTGCCCGTCGGCTCTGGGCGCAATGGGCGATTGCCGCCGAGGCCGGGCAGGAGCGAACCGCCGCGCTGCACCAGGAAGGTCTGCGCCAGGCCGACTGCCAGCAGCAGCGTCACGGTGAGGAAGCCGATCCAGTACGTCGGCGGCAGCAGCAGCCCGACCGCGCCGCCGAAGCACCACGACAGCTGCAGCACCGTCTCCGAACGCCCGAACGCCGACGCGCGCGACTGTTCCGGCAGATCCTCCTGGATCACCGCGTCGAGGCTGATCTTCGCCAGCGCACTGGCCGTCGCGCCGATGAGACCCACGATCGCCGCTGTGGCGAGGCCGGGCAGCAGCGTCGCGATCAACGTCGTCACGACACAGGCCGCTACGCAGGCCACGATCACCTGGTCCGCCGAACCGAAGTGCAGCCGCGACCCCAGCGCGTTGCCGACGAATCCGCCGACGCCCGCCGCCGCGCCGATGATGCCCAGCAACAGCAGCTGCACGAACGGACTGTGCCCGGCGTGCTCGGTCTGCGCCTTCACCGCGAAGGCGGCGAACATCATCAGGAACCCGGTGAGCACGCGCACGGAACCGTTGCCCCACAAGGCAACGACGATGTGCCGCCCCATCGGCTGGCGCTGCCGCTTCTGTTTCGGCTCCGGCCGCGCGGACAGCGACGTCGGGACCTCGCCCTCGGTCACCTCGACCCACGCCGGGATCCGCATCGACTGCACGGCCGCGGCCACGCAGATCGCGGCGGTGAACCACAGTGCGCCGGAGGAGTTGGTGAGGCCGCTCACGCCGCTGGCCAGCGCGCCGAACGCGCCGCCCGCGATCAGGCCGAACACGGTGATCCGCGCGTTGGTCTTCGACAGCGTGATCTCCGGCGGCACCACGCGCGGCGTGACCGCCGCCTTCAGCACGGTGAACGACTTCGAGAGCACCATCATCCCGAGCGCCGCCGGGTACAGCAGCCAGTCGTCGAAGTGCAGCGCCATCACCACGGCCATCAGGCCCTGTCCGACCGACGAGACGCACATCGCCAGCCGGCGGCCGCGCTGGATCCGGTCCAGCGCCGGGCCGATCACCGGCGCGACGAGCGCGAACGGCGCGATCGTGATCAGCAGGTACAGCGCGACCTTGCCCTTGCTCTCGCCGCTGGTCGCGGCGAAGAACAGCGTGTTGGCCAGCGCGATCGCCATCGCCGCGTCGCTGGCATAGTTCAGCATCACCGCGTACATCAGCGAGGTGAGACCGGACTTGTCCGCACCGTCTGCCTTGGTGGCGCGCTGGAACGCGCCGACCGCCTTCCCGCTCAGCTGACGGCTGCGCAGCGCGGCGACCCGCGTGACGGTGAGCTTCTTCGGCAGCTTCGGAACCGACCCCGCGCCGGCGACCGCGGTGGTGTTGAAGGCCTCGTCCTGCTCGTCCTCGACGCGGGGCTCGCCCGCGTAACCGCCGGTGTCGTAGTGCTCGTAACCGGCGCTGCCGGGACGGTCGTCGTACGGCCGCGGGTGGACGGGCTCGGTGCGGTGCTCGCGAGGCGGGTACGGCCGGGCACCGCGCGGGGGCGGCGGCGGACGGTGTCCCATCGGGACCGCGCCAGTGGGTGCTTCCTCGGCGTTCGGCGGGAACGGCGGCGCGTCGTCGTAGAACGCGCTGCGCGGCTCCGGCCGCCCGGGGTAAGCGCGCGGAGGACGCTGATCGACGTGCTCGGTCCGCGGTTCGGCCGGGCGGCCGCGGGGCGGTTCGGGCGGGATGCGCTCCGGCCGGGCCCTTGGCGGCTCCGGCGCGTACTGCGGCGGAGCCTGGCGAACGCGCTGGTCAACGGACTGATCGACCCGGGTCGGCGGGGTGTCGCGCCACGAACGGGCCTGCGCCGCGCCGGGCTCGGGAGTCCAGCGGCGCTTCTTCTTCCCACGGCCTTTGCCCGACTGCCCGCCGAGGGGGCTGTCGGAACCGGAGCGCGAGCTGAAGAGTGCCACGGTTCAATCCTGCCTCATCGGGGTCCCGCGCCGCCCGCTCACGTGCCGGTTCGCTGATTTTCCGGGACGAACTTCACGCGGAACGACGACGGCCACAGCTTCCCGGTGAGGAGGAATTCGTCCGTGCCGGGGATCGCGGCGATGCCGTTCAGCACGTCCTCGCCGGGCCGGGTCGGCGTGCGGAGCCTGCCCGCGTCGATCTTCGCGGTGATCCGTCCGGTGTTGGCGTCGATGCGCAGAATGGTGCCGGTCTGCCAAACGTTTGCGTAGACGGTGTCGCCGACGCACTCCAGTTCGTTCAGCTGATCCTGGCCGACCTCGACGGAACCGGTGACCGCAAACGTTTGCGGATCACGGAACGTGAGCTGCGACGACCCATTGCTCATCACCAGCCGCCCGTTGGGCTGGTGACAAAGACCCCAGCCTTCGCCGTCGTAATGCACGCGCCGCAGCTCGGCGAGCGTCTGGGAGTCGCGTTCGATGGCGATTCCGTCCCGCCAGGTCAGCTGCCACAGCTTCGGCCCGAGCACGGTGATGCCCTCGGCGAACAACGGCGAAGCAACTGTCACCTGTTTGGCTGGTGTTCCGCCGGCCGGGCCAGCGGTGAGTGCGGACTGCCCTTCGAGGCCGCGGCTTTCGTAGAGCGTGCTGCCGGAGTACTCGAGCCCTTCGGTGAAGGCGGTCGAGTCGTGCGGCAGCGTCCCGAGCACCTGGACTGTGAGCCGTTCGGGCTGGGCGGGCGTGGCTTGAGTGCCCGCGCATCCGCCGAGCAGGGCAGCGGCCACCAGGGGCCAGACGATCCGGGTTCGCACGAGGAACAGCCTGGCACGGGCGGCGCGGATGCGTGCGGCACAATTGGGGGTATGACGCTGCTGTTGACCCTGGACGACGGCTCTCTCCACCGGAAGCTCGCGGACGCCGTGGCGGTCGCGCGGGAGGCCGTACTGGCGGAAGCCCCCGCTGAACAGGTCGGCGAGCACGTCGGGGTGGGGCGCGAGGACGCGGTTTCCGCGAGCCACCTCTTCGAAGCGTCGGTGCCCGGCTACCGGGGCTGGCGCTGGTCGGTCACCGTCGCGGTGGCCGGACCGGACGAGCCGGTCACGGTAAGTGAGCTGGTGCTGCAGCCGGGCCCCGAGGCCTTGGTTGCGCCCGCCTGGGTGCCGTGGGAGCAGCGGGTGCGCGCAGGCGACCTCGGCGTCGGCGACCTGTTCCCCGCGGACAAGGACGACCCGCGCCTTTCGCCCGCGTACCTCCAGTCGGACGACCCGGCCGTCGAGGAAGCGGCCCACGAGGTCGGCCTCGGCCGGGTGCAGGTCCTCTCGCGCTACGGCAGGTCCGACGCGGCCGCCCGCTGGCACGGCGGCGAGTTCGGCCCGCGCTCGGACATGGCCCGAAGCGCCCCCGCGACCTGCGGGACCTGTGGTTTCTTCGTGCCGCTGGCGGGTTCGCTGCGCGGTGCGTTCGGTGCGTGCACGAACGACATCGCGCCCGCGGACGGGCATGTCGTGGACGTGGCCTACGGGTGCGGGGCGCACTCGGAGGTGCGGGTCGAGGTGACTTCCTCGGTCCCGGTCGCGGAGCTGGTTTACGACGATTCGCTGATCGACTTCACGCCGGTTCCGGAGCCTGCCCCGGAGCCGGAGGTCGTCGCGGACCCAGTCGTGGTGGAGGAAGCGGCGGCTGCTGCGGCTGAGGAGACCGCGGCGGTGGCGGCGGTGGAGCCGGAGGCGGCCGCGGAAGTGGCTGTTGAGGAGGCTGCTGCTTCGGAGGCGGCTGAGGTTTCGGACGCGGTCGAGCCGGTTGCGGCGGAGACTGCGACCGAGGAGGCGACGGCGAGCGAGCCGGTTGCGGCGGAGGTTGCGCCGGAGGCGGCGGGCGAGAAGCCGGTTGAGAATGCGGTGGCCGAGCCGGTGGCTGCTGAGGAGTCGGCTGCGGATGCTGCCGAGCCGGTCGCTGTTGAGTCTTCGACGGCAGACACTGCCGCCGAGCCGGTTACCGCGGAGACGCCCGCCGAGTCCGGAGAGCCGGAGACTGGTGCGGTTGCCGAGCCGGTCGTCACTGAAGAACCGGCGGCGAGCGCTGCTCCCGAGCCGGTCGAGGGTGTTGTCGAGGCTTCGGCGGCGGGTACTGCCGCGGACGTTGTCGTCGAGTCGGTCGCTGCTCCGGCCGGTGGCGAAGAGAACTCCGCGCAGCAGCACGGCGACGGCTCCGACGGGAGCGATGTCCTCCGGTGAGCGAAGTCGCTGGGGGAGCGGCTGATCCTTTCGGGACAGCTCGCCTGCGGGAAGCGGTCCTGAGCGCCTGGCGCGACTCGCCCACCCGCTTCATCGAGGACACCAACTCCGAGCGCGACCTTCGCGTCGGCGCCTACCGCGATCGGCTGTTCGTCGAACTCGCGCAGAACGCCGCCGACGCCGCGCAGATCGCCGGCGAGCCGGGGCGGATTCGGGTGTCCGTTGTGGACGGTGAGTTGCGGTTCGCGAACACCGGCGCGCCGTTGGACAACCGGGGTGTCGAGTCGCTGGCGTCGTTGCGGGCGTCGGCTAAAGAAGGGACTGTCGGGCGGTTCGGGGTCGGCTTCGCGGCCGTTCTCACTGTCACGGACGAGCCGCGAGTCATCTCTGCTACCGGCGGGGTCGCGTTTTCGGCGCAGCGCACGCGGGAGGAATCCGGACGGGCCGGCGACGTTCCGGTGTTGCGGCTGCCGTTTCCCATCGAGGAACAGCCGGCCGACGGGTTTGTCACCGAAGTGCGGTTGCCGCTCAGGGAGTCCGGGCAAGCGCTGCTCGACGGGCTGGCGAACGAGATCGAGGATCTCCTGCTGGCGCTCCCGTGGCTCGCTGAGGCCGAAGTGGACGGTCGCAAGTGGACTCGAAGCGGCGAGGAGATCGTCGAGATCACTTCGCCGAGCGGGCACAAGCGTTGGCTGAAGCACGGGTCCTGGGCGGTTCCGGTCGACGCCGACGAGGTTCCGCAGCCGCTTGAGGAAGATTTGCTGCACGCGCCCACGCCGACCGACGAAGGGCTTTCGCTCCCGGCTCGGTTGATCGCGGAAGTGCCGCTGGAGCCGTCTCGGCGGCGAGTGCTTCCCGGGGAAGAGCTCACTCGTGCGTTGGAGAAAGCAGCGAGTGAGTATGTCGAGCTGGTTCGAGCGGTAAAGGCAGAACATCGACCAGCGCTGGTTCCCGCGGCGGGCTTTCCGCAGTCCACTGTGGACGCGAAGCTAAAAGAGCTGGTGTACGCCGAGCTCGCGCGGAAACCTTGGCTGGCCACAGTGGATGGTCAAGAAGTCTCGGGGCAGCAGGCTCGGGTGCTCGACATCGACGGGCTGGCTCCGTTGCTCGCGGACGTCATCCCGGGTCTGGTGCAGGCGAATCCGCGACTGCTCAAGCCAGTCTCCGCGAACATTCTCAGTATCGGCGACGTTCTTGAAGTCCTGACTGGCATCGACCGCGAACCCGGCTGGTGGCAGAAGCTGTACGCCGCGCTGGCGGTCGCTGTCGAAAGTCACGCGCTCAGCGCGAATCAGCTGGACGGGCTGCCGGTTCCGCTGTCGGACGGGCGGACGTTGCCTGGTGTCAAGGGCGCGCTGCTCGTCGACGGCAGCAGTGAGCTTCGGGAACTGCTGTCCGATGTGGACGTTCCGGGGCTGAGGTTGGTGCATCCGGGCGCGGCGCACCAATTACTGGAACTGCTGGGGGCCAAGCACGCTGACGCGCAGCAGCTGCTCGAAGCGGAACAGCTGCAGTACGCGGTGGAGCACAGTGTCACCGACGTTCAGTCCGGTTTGGACGGAATGAACCTCGCCGGCGCGGTACTCCGGCTGGTCGCGGATTGCGGCAACCAGGCACCGGAGTGGATCGGCGCGCTCGCGCTTCCTTCGGAGGACGGCTGGCGGCGCGCGGACGAGTTGATGCTGCCGACGTCGCCGTTGCTGGAAGTGATCGACCCCGAGGTTTTCGAGCCCGGTGGCGCGCTTTCCGTGCTGGACGAGGAATTCGCCGAGGATTGGCTGGCCGAGACCCTCGTCGCGGCGAAGGTGCTCGACTCGTTCGCGGTCGTGCTGGACGAGGAGCCGCACGAACCCGATCATCACCTGCCGGACGAGGAGCAGTGGTGGGATTCGTTCGAGCAGCCGCCGACCACCGTGGTGTCCATTCGGGACCTTGACCTTGTCGCGGACGACGCTTGGCCCGACGCGCTCCGGCTGATCGCGGCGCGGCCGGAAACGTGGCAGGCGCTGCACAGCCCGGACGGTCACGCGGGCTGGTGGCTCGCGCGCTACGCCCTGCTGGCCGGGGAAGCGCCCGGCGCGTGGCGGCTCCCTTCGGCGACCGCGCTGGCGGGGCTGTACGACCCGGTGCCGGATCTTGAGCTGAGCGACGATCTGCTCCGCGCCGTCGGTGTCCGGACCGGGCTGGATTTGGAGACCGCGGAAGACGTCACCGATCTGCTCGAAAGGCTCGGCGATCCGCAGCGCACGCCAACGCCGGGGCTGGTCGCTCGTGCGCACGCGGCGTTGGTGGCCGCGCCGATCGCGGTGTCCGACGTCGACGCGCCAGCACGAGTCCGCGCGGCGGACGGGAGCGTTGTCGAGGAAGCCGTGGTGCTGGACGTGCCGTGGGTCGCGGCGGCACTCGAACCGGCGAGGATCCTGGTCGCGCCGGTCGAGCCGGAGCGGTTGGCGGAACTCCTCGACGTCCCGGTCGCGAGCAGTCTCAAGGCCGAGGTCGAGAGCACCGGCGAGTACGTCGCGTGGGCGGACCTGCCTGCCCTCGCGCTTGCCGCGGACCAGCTCGGGATTCCGCTGCCGGACGGCGGTGTGCTGCTGCACGATCCGCTCACCGTGACGGTCGACGGCGAAACGACTGAGGTGCCGTGGTGGTCCGACGACCGGCTGCACGCGGCGGACACGTCCGAGGGGCTGGCGCGCGCCTTCGCCTGGGCGAGCGACCACTGGGGCGAGCGCTACCGCATCACCGCGCTGCTGGAAGACCCCGCGCCGCGCACCCTGCTGAACTGACGTCGTGAGTGGCAAAGCCGGTGGGAACCGGCGTAGCCACGCACGAGCCCTAAAGCCGCTGCGCCGATTTGGACCCGCGCCGGGCCGCTGCGCGCTGCCAGAAAATGATCCCGAACCCGATGAACCCGAGCGCGATCCCGGCGACACACGTCTGTAACCACACGCCTCCGCTGGTGAAGAAAAGCACCACGAGCGCGACAAGCCAGAGCGCAGTACCTACGATCACCACCGGCGTCAGGTCGGTGAGCCGCTTCGGCAGGTCCGGCGTGTGCCGCAAGGCGGCCGGAGCGTCCGGGGCACTGGTCGGTTCGTCCACGAGCCAGAGTTTACCCGGACGGAAACAGCGAGACAGGCGGGGAAATGGCGGAGCAGCGCGAACGGGCGGGGTCCACTCTGGACCGCTTCTTCCGGATCAGCGAACGCGGGTCGAGCACCGGGCGGGAGATCCGCGGCGGCGTGGTCACGTTCGTGACGATGGCCTACATCGTGGTCCTCAACCCGCTGATCATCGGCAGTTTCGCGGCGGACACCCCGTCCGCGCACAAGGACGTGCTCGGCCACATCCTCCCGGTGCCGCAGGTCGCCGCGGTGACCGCGCTGGTCGCCGGCGTGCTGACGATCCTGATGGGGCTCGTCGCGAACTATCCGTTCGGCATCGCCACCGGGCTCGGCATCAACAGCCTGCTCGCGGTCACCATCGCGCCGCAGATGAGCTGGCCGGAGGCGATGGGCCTGGTGGTCATCGAGGGCGTGATCATCGTCCTGCTCGTGCTCACCGGGTTCCGCACCGCGGTGTTCCGCGCCGTGCCGCCCGCGCTGAAATCGGCGATCGCGGTCGGCATCGGGCTGTTCATCTGCCTGATCGGCCTGGTCGACGCCGGGTTCGTGCGCCGGCTGCCGGACGACGCGCACACCACGGTGCCGGTCGGGCTCGGCATCGGCGGCTCCATCGCCTCGTGGCCGACCGCGGTGTTCGTGGTCGGGCTGCTGCTCACCGCGGTTCTCGTGGCCAAGCGGGTCAAGGGCGCGATCCTGATCGGCGTGCTCGGTTCGACCGTGCTGGCGATCGTGGTCGAGTCGATCGTGAAGGCCGGGCCGTCCAACGGCACCGACCCGAAGGGCTGGAACCTCGGCTACCCGGCGCTGCCGGGCAAGGTCATCGGACTCCCGGACCTGTCGCTGGTCGGCGACGTGTCGTTCGGCGCGTGGACCCGGCTGCCGATCATCACCGTGGTGCTGCTGGTCTTCACCCTCGTCCTCGCGGACTTCTTCGACGCCATGGGCACGATGACCGGCCTCGGCAAGGAAGCGGGACTGGTCGGCAAGGACGGCCAGCTGCCGAACGTCGGCAAGGCGCTGTTCGTCGAGGGCCTCGCGGGCGCGGCCGGCGGGTTCGGCTCGGCCAGCTCGAACACGGTCTTCGTGGAATCCGCGTCCGGCATCGCGGAGGGCGCGCGGACCGGCTTGGCGAACGTCGTCACCGGCCTGCTGTTCATCGCCGCGATGTTCCTGACCCCGCTGTATCAGGTGGTGCCGGTCGAGGCGGCCGCTCCGGCGCTGGTCGTGGTCGGCGCGCTGATGATGGCGCAGGTCCGCGACATCGACTTCACCGATTTCAAGATCGCGCTGCCCGCGTTCCTCACCATCGTGGTCATGCCGTTCACCTACTCGATCGCCAACGGCATCGGCGCCGGATTCGTCAGCTACGTCGTGATCCAGGCGGTCACCGGCAAGGCCAAGAAGGTGCACCCGTTGATGTGGGTGATCGCCGTGGCGTTCGTCGCGTACTTCGCAGTGGGCCCGATCGAGGCCGCGCTCAGCTGACCGGCGTAAACCGGAACCTCAGGTCGTGAGGTATGCTAACTATATGTCCGGCGACCCGCACGAGCGTTCCTTGGCGAGCCGCTTGCGTCTCGCGGTGGTGCGGCTCAACCGCAGGCTCCGGGCACAGCGGGTGGCTGACGACGTGTCGCTCACGCAGATCGCGGCGTTGTCCACCCTGCACAAGTGCGGCCCGCTGACCCCAGGTCAGCTCGCCGCGAAGGAAGGCGTCCAGCCGCCCTCGATGACGAGGGTCATCGCCGCGCTCGAGGAGATGGGGTTCGTCGAGCGCAGGCCGCACCCGACTGATGGCCGCCAGGCCATCGTCGAGCTGTCCGACGACGGGCTCACGTTCGTGCGCAAGGCCATCTCGGTGCGGGAGGCGTGGCTGGACCGGCAATTGGCCGAACTCGGCGAGGAAGAGCTCGAAGTGCTCTCCCGAGCCGCGGAGATCATCGACAGGATGGCGGGGAACTAGCACAGGTGACCACCACGGGTAGCGAAACAGGATGTCCGGCCCAATCCACTGCTACCCGGGACACGGCACCGCCGCCGTCCGGCTCCGCTCCACCCGGCACCTCCGCGCCGGCCGGGAAATCGTCTTCCGCCGCTGAGACCGCCCCGGAAGCTAGCGGCCCATCGGGAACCAAGACCCGCCGCACGATGTTTTCGTCGTTGCGCGTGCGGAACTACCGGCTGTTCTTCAGCGGCCAGGTCATCTCGAACATCGGCACCTGGATGCAGCGCATCGCCCAGGACTGGCTGGTGTTCACGCTGTCGGGCAACGACCCGGTGGCGCTCGGCGTCGCGGTCGCGCTGCAGTTCATCCCGACGCTGCTGCTGTCGCTGTGGGCGGGCGTGCTCGCCGACCGCGTCGACAAGCGCAAGCTGCTGATGCTCATCCAGGCGGTGAACTGCCTGCAGGCCGTGCTGCTCGGCGTGCTCGACCTGACCGGCGTGGCCCAGCTGTGGCACGTGTACCTGCTCTGCGTGATGCTCGGGACGACCTCGGCGATCGAGGTGCCGACGCGCCAGTCGTTCGTCGCCGAGATGGTCGGCCGCGACCAGGTGGCGAACGCCGTCGCGCTGAACTCGTCGATCTTCAACATGGCGCGCATCGTCGGACCGGCCATCGCCGGGTTCGCGATCACCTGGGTCGGCACCGGCTGGCTGTTCATCGCGAACGCGGCGAGCACGCTCGCGGTGATCACCGGGGTCGCGCTGATGAACCCGGCGAAGCTGTTCCGCGGTCCGGCGATCCCGCGCGCCAAGGGCCAGCTGATGGAGGGCCTGCGCTACGTGCGCGGGCGGCCGGATCTGGTGACCGTCATGGTGCTGATGTTCTTCGTCAGCACGTTCGGCATCACCTACTTCACGTCGCTGCCGATCGTGGCCGCGAACGTCTTCCACACCCAAGCCGACGGCTACGGCCTGCTGTCCACCCTCGTCGCGGTCGGCACCTTCACCGGTGCGCTGGCTTCGGCGAGACGTGGGGTGAAGAGCCAGCCGAGGGTTCGGCTGATGCTGGTGTCCGCGGCGCTGCTCGGGGTGTTCGAGTTCGCCACCGCGTTCATGCCGACGTACCTGGCGTTCGGGATCGGGCTGATCCCGCTCGGCTTCGCCACGATCACGTTCCTGAACACGGCGAACGCGCTGGTCCAGACGTCGGTGTCGCCGGAGATGCGCGGCCGCGTGATGGGCATTTACGTGCTGGTGCTGATCGGCGGGAACCCGATCGGCGGGCCGATGACCGGCTGGATGGCGGACGCGTTCGGCGGCCGGTCGCCGTTCTACATCGGCGGCGCGGTCTCGGCGATCGCGGCGGTGGTGTGCGCGGTGGTGCTGATCCGGCGCGGCGGCGTGCGGCTGCCCCGGCGGCTCGGCAACGGCCTGCGGATCCTGCCCCGGGAACGGGTCTGACCTGCGGTAATGGCTGTCAAAGAGGGCGGAGGCCGCCGAAAGTTGTCACTCGGGCGGGTGAGACTGAGGTCTCCGCTGGGACGGTCTTGCTTCCATTGATGAGGTTAGGCTAACCTCATACATGTCCGCTTCGTGGTGGGAGCGGCAGTCAGTTCGGGAACGGACAGAGCCCCGCAACCTGGGAACCCCGGGAGGCGGGGCTCTGTTCATGGTCGGGGGACCGGGCGGATGGGGCAAGAGGGTCCAGTGGCTGGGTTCTCGTGAGTGGCTAGGCCGGTTCTAACCGGCTTGAACACTCACGACGTAGTCAGCGCGTCGCCAGAGGCCCCGAGCGGATGCTCGCCCGGCCGCACCGGCAACCGGCGCAGCCGCAGGCCGAAGTACACGTGATACGCCAGCCGGACGGCCTCGTCGTTCGGCAGCAGCACCTCGTGCCGCACGCCGTCCACCGTCTCGATCAACCGGTCTCCGGACAGCGTCACCCGGCCTTGGGCGGTCGGGCGGGAGCAGGTCAGGGTCTGCGTGAAGTGCGATTGCGGCGACGTCGACTGCCACCACGCCATCGGCCCGAAGTCCGACAGCTGCCGCGGGCGGCGTTCAAGGCGGTACTCGGGCTTGCCGTCGCGCAGGACGTCCACGTCGCCGTACGGGGCGTCCAGGATGAGGTAGTCGCCCTCTGGGTCGCTCTGCGGCTCGACCGCGGACAGTGCCAGCGGCTGCCGGCTGAACTTGCCGAAGCCGACGTCCACCAGGTACTGCTCGTCGTCGAGCTGGACGAGGATGGCGGCGTGGTCCAGCGGCGGGCCGGGCACGCCGGCGTCGTTGAAGACGCGAGCCGCGTGCAGCGTCGCGGCGAAGCCCAGCTCTCGCAGCAGGGCGACGAAAAGACCGTTCAGCTCGTAGCAGAATCCGCCGCGACGGCGGCGCACGAGCTTGTCGAAGAGTGCTTCTTCGGTGAGTTCGACGGGTTCCCCGAGGTGCACGCTCAGGTTCTCGAACGGGACGTGCATCAGGTGTCGTTCCTGCAGCTGGCGCAGCGCGGCCAGGTCTGCCGCCGGAGGCACCGGCAGGTCCAGGCGAGCGAGATAGGCGTCGACGTCCATGGGTTCCACTCTCACACCTCCAGTGCACTCCAGGTCAAGCGAAATAAAGGGGCCCGGCCGTGGCGAGGCCGGGCCCCTGGGGCGCAGCGGGCCTCAGCCGAGCAGGAGGCCGTTGCCGCCGGCGACGGCGTTGTCGAAGCGCTTGGAGATCTCGGCCCAGTTGAAGATGTTCCACAGGGCGTTGACGTAGTCCGGCTTCACGTTCTTGTAGTCCAGGTAGAACGCGTGCTCCCACACGTCGACCAGCAGGATCGGCGTGGTCGGCAGGATCAGGTTGTTGTGGTGATCGCGCAGCTGCTGGGTGATCAGCGTCTTGCCGATCGGGTCCCACGACAGCGCGCCCCACCCGTTGCCCTGGATCGTCGTCGACACCGCGGTGAACTGGGCCTTGAACTTGTCGAACGACCCGAACGCCTCGTCGATCGCCGCCGCCAGCTCGCCGGTCGGCTTGTCCCCGCCCTCCGGCGACAGGATCTTCCACCACACCACGTGGTTGGCGTGCCCGGCCAGGTTGAACGCCAGCGTCGTCTCCAGGCCCACGATCGAGCCGAAATCGCCGGCCTCGCGCGCGGCGGCGATCTTGTCCAGCGTGTCGTTCGCGCCCTTGACGTAGGTCGCGTGGTGCTTGCTGTGGTGCAGCTCGTTGATCTCGCCCGAAATGTAGGGCGCGAGAGCGCCGTAGTCGTAATCGAGTTCGGGCAGCTCGTACCGGGCCATGGGCCCTCCTTCTGGTCGACGCGCGGTTTTGCTTGGCGGCTTCCCTCGCGGGAGCCTTCTGAAACCGAGCCTCGTACTTCAAGCTAGGTGGAGGTCAACCGGCTGTGACCCGGGTCATGCCGAGGGATCGCGGTACTGCGCGAGGTCGCGGGCCAGTTCGTCGAACACCGCCACGTTGTGCTCGAACGCGACCACGGATTCGTCGATCACCCGGGCGCGGTCGTCCTCGCTCCAGGGTGCCTCGTCGAGCTTCGCGCGGTAGCGGTCGCGGAACGCGGGGGCGCTGCCGATCTCGTCGAAGCGGTAGAAGAGCGTGCCCGCCTCGGCGAGGTCGAACTTCTTCTCCAGCAGCCGCCGGATGATCTGGCCGCCGGCGATGTCGCCGAGGTAGCGCGTGTAGTGATGCGCCACGAACCCGCCGGACCAGCGCGACGCCTCGGCGATCCGCGCGGTGTAGGCCTCGGTGGCGGCGAGCGGCGCGATCTCGGTGCGCCAGCCGGGGCCGACCAGGCGGGCGAGGTCGCGTTCCAGCGCGGGCAGCCGGCGCAGCTCCTCGAACACGAACTCGCCGCCGACCGGGTCGTCGGCCATCGCGTCGCCGGCGCGCTCGATGGCCTGGTAGATGAAGTAGTACTGGGTGGCGAGCGCCGCGTAGCCCGCCAGCGTCAGCTCGCCGCCGAGCAGCGCGTTCATGTACGTGGAGTGATTGGCCTTGTCGTGCACTGTCCTCGTGGACGCGCGCAGCTGTCCGGAGAACGGGCTGGCTTCGAGGTCCGCGGTCACCGTCATCAAAGGCCTCCGACGTTCTTTATGACAAGCTGTCAGAAAGAACTGTAGGCCACGACCCGCACTTAGGCTACCCTAAAATCAACCGTTTTCACTCGAACCGACCGCCCGGCGGACGAACCGCACGGCGGCTTCAATGGCGTCTTCCAGCTGGTCAGCGGACACATCGATGACCTGGCGGCTGCCCAGGGCGGCGGTGATCATCGGGACCACCACGTCGAGGTCTTGCGCGGGCCAGCTGCCCGCGTCGACTCCGGCGAGCAGCACCGAGCGCAGCTGTTCGATGATCGGGTCGGCGTGCGCGCTGATCCGCTGATACGCCGCGGGCGCGAGCGCGGACTCCAGCGCGGTGCCCGGCGGGAGGTGGTGTTCGGCCAGCACGCGCAGCTGCAGCCGGACGAACGTGGCCAGCTGGGCGACGGGGTCGGCTTCGGCGTCCACCGCCGCGCGCAGCCGCTCGACGTACCGCGCGGCCTCGTCCTCCACGAAGGCGACGAGCAGGCTTTCCTTGTCCGGGAAGTGGTTGTACATCGCGGTGCGGCCGAGCCCGGCCTCCGCGGCGACGCCGGCGAGCGTGATCGCGTCGAACCCGCGCTCGTACAGCTGCGCGCGGACGACGTCGAACACCCGTGACCGCACTTCGCGGCGGTGCGCTTCGAGCGAACCGCCCAGCACCTTCGGCACTCGCGCCACCCCTTCCCGTGCGAAACACTTTAGGGGACCGCGCAAAACGAATCAGTCGTCGAGCGTCCAGGTGTGCACCGGCTCGCCTTCCGCGGAGAGCTCGAGGTACCGCCGCAGCATCCAGTTGAGCGCGGTTTCGCGGTCCGCTCCGCGTTCGTGCGCGCGCAGCACGTAGTCCCGCTGCCAGGTCGCGCCGCTGCGGCGGGCGAGGCAGCGGCGTTCGATGATGCCGAGGTAACGCACCCGGGCCTCGTCGGACACGTCCGAACGGCGCAGGCCTTCGTGCGCCAACGGCAGCAGCACGCGCAGCGCCAGTTCGTCCGGCGGGATCCAGCCGATGCCGGGCCAGTACAGCTGCGCGTCGAAACCCTTGCGCGCGCCCTCGTGCAGATTTTCTTCCGCTGCCTGGAACGACATCTGCGACCAGACCGGCCGCTCCTGCTCGGCCAGCGCGCGTTGCGCGCCGTAGAAAAACGCCGCGTTGGCCACGATGTCGGCGACCGTCGGGCCGGCGGGCAGCACGCGGTTTTCGATGCGCAGATGGGGCAGGCCGTCGACGACGTCGTACACCGGCCGGTTCCATCGCCAAATCGTTCCGTTGTGCAGCCGCAGTTCGGAAAGTTTTGGCGCCTGCCCGGATTCCAGTGCTTCGATCGGGTCCTCGAGATCAGTCTCCGGCAGTAGACCTGGAAAATAGCGGACGTTTTCCTCGAACAGGTCGAAGATCGACGTGATCCACCGTTCGCCGAACCACACGCGCGGCCGGACGCCCTGGTTTTTCAGCTCCTCCGGCCGGGTGTCGGTGGCCTGCTGGAACAACGGGATCCGGGTTTCGTGCCACAGCGCCTTGCCCAGCAGGAAAGGAGAGTTCGCGGCGACCGCGATCTGCACGCCGGCCAGGCATTGCGCGGCATTCCAGTGCGCCGCGAATTCCTCGGGGGCCACTTGCAGATGTAATTGGACCGAAGTACAGGCGGCCTCCGGGAGAATGGACTCCGCGTAGTGCCGCAGCCGTTCCGGCTGGGCCCCGGGCAGCGCGGGCCCGTCCATCGCGAGAGCGATCCGCTCGCCGCGCGCGGCGAAGATCTCGTCGTTCAGCGACGAATAGCGCGTTTTGTGGGAAAGCCACTTTTGGTCGAAGTGTTCCGGGCGCAGCGTCGGAAGAACGCCGATCATGGCCACCGTCGAGCCGGTGTGGGCCGCGCTTTCCCCGGCTTTCGCGAGGTAGGCGTGCAGGTCTTCTTCCAGTCGCAGCGCGGAATCCCCGGCGAGCGGGCGCGGCGGCACGTTGAGTTCGAGGTTGTGCTGGCCGAGTTCGGTGGTGAACGCGTCGTCGTCGAGCGCCTCCAGCACGACCGAGTTGGTCATCGACGGACGCAGTTGCCCGTCCACCAGGTTCAGCTCGACTTCGAGGCCGATGTTCTTGCGGGGAAAGGAAAAGCTGCCGTCGGTGAGCATCCGCGCCAGGGTGTCCAGGCAGCGCTGGACCTTCCGGCGGTACCGTCCGCGATCGAGCCGGCCGGGGTGTGCCGAGAGATCCGTACCCATTGTTCGACGCGCTCCTTGGCTGCTGTCCGCAGTGGTCTGGGCGGCTAGTACGCCAGGCAGACCACCGTCGCACAGCGGGTGGCGATGGGCTAGCGGCCAAACTGGTGCTCTCCGTCACCGGAAGTTGACCCTGCGCGAAAATACGCCGTTTGCAGTAAATGGCGCCAAGCGTTCGGACCAATCGGCGCGGGTTCGGGCGGGTGCGAGACTGTCCGATGTGGCTCAACTGATCTTCACCGAGGACCGGGCGCATCCGGGGCTCGACGACTTCCGCGACCTGTCCACAGCGGACCGTCGCCCGGACCGCCCCGGCGGGCGCGGGCTGGTGATCGCCGAAGGAACCGTCGTGGTCGGACGGCTGCTTGCTTCGCGCTATCCGGTGCGAGCGCTGCTCGGCGTGGAGAGACGGCTGCGGGAACTGGAAAACGAACTCGCGGCCGTCGACGTGCCGGCGTATGTGACGTCGGCGGAGACGATGGCCGACGTGGTCGGTTTCCACCTCAACCGCGGCGTGCTCGCGGTCGCGGACCGCCCGGAACCGCCGGCGGTTTCCCAAATCGTGGACAGCGCACAGGTTTTGGCGGTTCTCGAAGGCGTCGGCGACCACGAAAACCTCGGCGCGCTGTTCCGCAACGCGGCCGCGCTCGGCGTCGGCGGGATATTGCTCGGTCCAGGTTGTTCGGATCCGCTTTACCGGCGCAGTGTGCGCGTTTCGATGGGACACGTGCTGCGCGTCCCGTTCGCGACTTTCGACAGCTGGCCCGGCGGGCTGGATGTGCTGCGGGCACGGGGTTTCACGGTCGCCGCGCTCACGCCGCGCGCGGATTCCGTGCCGCTGCGCGGATTGCGCGAGAAGGTGCCGGGTCCGATCGCGCTCCTGCTCGGTGCCGAAGGACCGGGGCTGACCGACGAGGCGATCGAGGCCGCGGACGTCGCGGTCCGCGTGGAGATGGTGTCCGGCGTCGACTCGCTGAATGTCGCCACGGCCGCGGCGATCGCGTTCCACGAAGTCTCGGCGGGGGTCTCCCCACTAGAGTGACCCCCGGCACGTTTCTTGCGGGGAGGGGCACCATGGAGCTGCGGATCCGCGGCGAGCAGGCGGTGCTGGCCGGGCCGGGCGGCGAGCACGCGCGCGAGGTCGACCCGCGCCGGCTCGCGATCGGCGCCGACCTGGCGCAGGACCTGCACGAGTGGGCGCGCGTCGCGTCGGCGGTGACGCGTTCCGAGTCAGACGCCGATGTCGCGGGTTCGGTCGTGTCGCAGCGCGGCCGACAGCTTGCCGCGCGCCTGGCCGCGGTGATGGGCACCGAGGTGCGTTTCGTCGACCCGGTGACTGGCGTGGAGACGGTGGTCGAACCGCCGCCGCGGCCGGATCAGCCCGCGCGGGCCGCGACTCCGGACGAGCCGACGCCTTGGTTTACCGGGCTTACGGTGTCGGCTTTCGCGGCTGCCGTGGTGATCGTGGCGATGCTCGCGCTGGCTGGCACGCTCGCGCGGGAGACGAGTACGTGGCTTGCGTTGATCGCGTCGCTGGTGGTCACCGGCGGGGTCGCGCCGTCGCTGTGGCTGGGGCGGAAGGTGCCGATCCTGCGCTGGGCGGTGTACGGCGCGGGCGGCGGGCTGGCGGTCGCGTGGATCGGCGTGCTGGCCACGGTGTTCTGACTCGCGGATACTGAGCCGATGGCTCCGCTCGACCAGCTGCGCGCCCTCTGCCTCGCCCTGCCCGAAGCCACCGAACGGCTCAGCCACGGCGAACCGACGTGGTTCGTCGGCGGGCGCAAGACGTTCGTGATGTTCGCCGACCAGCACCACGACGACCGGCTCGCGTTCTGGTGCCCCGCGCCGCCCGGCGTACAGGAGGAATTGGTGCGGACCGAGCCCGAGCGGTTTTTCCGGCCGCCCTACGTCGGACCGCGCGGGTGGCTCGGCGTGCGGCTTGACGTGGACGTCGACTGGGTCGAGGTGGACCAGATCGTGCGTGAGGCTTATCGGCACGTGGCGCCGAAGAAGCTGGCAGCGTTGCTGGACTCCTGACCCCAGCCTGCGCCCGCCCCAATGTGGCATTGGGTGCATGTGGCGCACCGAATGCCACATTGGGTGCGTGGGACGCACCCAATGCCACATTGGGGCGCTAGAAGCGGTCCAGGCGGTCAGCCGCGCTGGGTGCGGACTCCGAGCAGCACGTCCTCCCAGGACGGCACGATCGGATGGTTCTTCTTCGCCTTCGTGCGCGGCTGCTCGGCTTCGTCGCCGTCGGACTCGCCCGGGACGCGCGGGATCTCGCGGGTCTCGTCGTCGCCCTCGTCCGGACCCTCGATGGCGCGCGGCTCCTCGACGGCGTCGAGCGTCGGCTGCACCACCGAATCACGGGCCGGGGCCAGCGCGCGCACGGTGCGCGGGGCGACATACGAGTTCGGGTTCAGCAGGACTTCGGCGTTCTCGTCGAGCGCGTGCACCGTTCCGCCGTGTGCGCCGGGCGAGAACGACCAGTGCGCGCGGTTGTCGGAGCGGCCCGCTTTCCAGCGCAGCACGACGACCCACTTGCCGTCGTCGCCGCGCCAGGCGTCCCACGAGGCCTGGTTGTAGTCGTGGCCGCGGACGCCGAAGGCGTAGGCGATGACCTCGCCGAGCGTCTGGACGTCGGGCCCGTCCTCGCGGACCGGGTGCGCCGACTGCGCGAGCTCCGCCGTGCGGGACCGTTCGAGCAGCACCGGGTAAGCGAATCGCTCCACCCGCTGCGTCGAGACGCCCGCGCTGCTCGCGACCTGCTCGACGGACTCGCCCGCGCGGATTCGCGCCTGGATCTCGCGTGGCCGCATCTGGCTCTCCAACTCGATCTCGATCTGGCCCAGCCGGGCTATGTCCCCCCTCGCCGCCGCACGCAGTCTCTCGTCGGCCGGGAGCAGGAAGCGGGTACGGCTCGCCGGGTCCTCCAGCACGAGGGACTTCCCGTCCTCGTGCAGCCCGACCACCCGCAACGCCCGCATTTCTCGCCTCCCCGGTGTTCACCTTTGTGGGTGCCCACGTTAGAACGGCGCGTCGGCTTGACGTGCGAGGCGCGCCGACGCCTCACCCATCCGAACTCAATCCGACGACACTTTCCCGGCCATTTTCGCGGCCGCCGTTATCCGGCACAGCCGTGACACGCCGACCACGGTGTGTCACGAACGAGTGGTCGTCAACGCGAACCGCCCCGCGAGCCGGGCGGCAGGCGGGGCGGTTTGGGCGTTTTTCGTTCAGCCCAGGCGTTCCACGACGTATTCGATGCTCTGGGTGAGCTTCGTGACATCGTCCGGGTCGATCGCCGGGAACAGGCCGACGCGCAGCTGGTTGCGGCCCAGCTTCCGGTACGGCTCGGTGTCGACGATTCCGTTGGCGCGCAACGCCTTCGCGACCGCGGCGGCGTCCACCTCGTCGGCGAAGTCGACCGTGCCGACGACCTGCGAGCGCAGGTCCGGGTTCGCCACGAACGGCGTGGTGTACGAGGTTTTCTCGGCCCATTCGTACAGCCGGGTCGAGGATTCCTTGGTGCGCGAGGTGGTCCAGTCGAGGCCGCCCTGGCCGTTCATCCACTCGATCTGCTCGGCGAGCAGGAAAAGCGTGGAGACGGCGGGGGTGTTGTAGGTCTGGTCCTTGCGCGAGTTGTCGAGCGCCGTGGTGAGCGACAGGAATTCGGGGATCCAGCGGTCGCCGCCGCCGATCTCGCCGATCCGCTCGATCGCGGCGGGCGAGGCGAGCGCGATCCACAGCCCGCCGTCGGACGCGAACGACTTCTGCGGCGCGAAGTAGTAGACGTCGAAGTCCTCGGCCTTGACCGGAAGGCCGCCGGCGCCGGACGTCGCGTCGATCGCGACCAGCGCGCCGTCGCTGCCCTCGGGACGCTGCACCGGCACCGCGACACCGGTGGAGGTTTCGTTGTGCGCCCAGCCGACGAGGTCCGCGCCCTGCTGGTAGGCGATCTCCGGCGCGCTGCCCGGGTCGGCCTTGACCACGATCGACTCGCCGAGGAACGGGGCCTTGTTCGTGACGGTCGCGAACTTCGACGAGAACTCGCCGTAGGTGAAGTGCTGGGCGCGCTCGCGCACGAGGCCGAACGCGGCGGCGTCCCAGAACGCGGTCGTCCCGCCGTTGCCGAGGATGACCTCGTACCCGTCCGGGAGCGAGAACAGCTCGGACAGCCCGGCGCGCACGCGGCCGACGAGCGACTTGACCGGCTTCTGCCGGTGCGAGGTGCCGAGGTAGGTGGAACCGGACCGGGCGAGGGCGGCGAGCTGCTCTTCGCGGACCTTCGAGGGTCCGCAGCCGAAGCGGCCGTCGGCCGGCTTGAGGTCTGCTGGGATCGTCAACTCAGCGTCGGTCATGTGCGTAGTCTCTCAGGTCGGGACAACGCAGGTAACGGCGGTTGGCGGGTGTCCGACATGTGGAATCGTGACGGAAACGCACGGTTACCGGCCGCGCTGGGGGTGGGTTGCGCTCTTCGCCTTGACGGCGTTGGTGCACCCGTGGGATTCGACTGCGCTGATCGGCCTTCCGGTCGGGCTCGCGGTGACGCTGCTGCTGGTTTTCGTGCCGCGATGGCCGCGGTGGTCGTTCCCGCGACGGCTGGCCCCGCCAGCGGTGTTCGGGCTTTCGGCCGGATGCGCTGGGCTGGTTGCGGCGGGCGTGATCAAGGAACCACCGGACCCGGACGAGGTCGGCTCGGCGGTTTTCGTGGTCATGGTCGTCGCCGCTTTCGTCGTCGGCTCGCTGTGGTGGTGGCGGCCGTGGCGTCGCCTGGCCCGCGTGCGGCCGAAGGGACCAATGCGCGAGGTCCGCGCGACGCTCGACGGAGATACCACTCAGTGGGACCACGGCCAGGAAATCCCGCATCTGCTGCGAGTCACGGTTCGCCCGCGCGGCTTCCTCACGCTGCTCGACTGCCCGCCGGAGCAGGCACTCGAACTCCGGCGAACCGGACGGCTGCGACTGGACGAGCCGGATGCGCGAGGCCGGGTCGCGGTGGAGATTGGCGGGGTGTGACGTCGGGGGCCGTTGCTGGAACTGGGACACTCCGGAGACGGTGCCTGCCGCTCTGGACGGCGGTTTTCGGTGGCTTCGGCGGCTTTCTCGGCGCATCGTGCTGAAACCGTGCGGCCCTCACGCGTGGGAGACGGCGAAGCCGCTGTCCAGAGGCCTGGGCGGGGCTTCGTTCTTGCGTGCCGGAGCGGGTTGTCCACACCCGCCCGCGGTTGTGGAGTAGTCGGCCTCCGCACGCTCTGAGCACCGGTTTCGTCGGGTCGCGCCGGTAGAATGGGCATGGGCAGCCCCCCAGAGGAGGGCGGGGGTGGGCTTCGGCCCGGTTAGGCCTCGGACAGAGGAAGCCGGGCGCGGTCCAGGCCTCGGAAGTGCGAGCTGGTGGGGCTGCGCGGCTGGCATCGAGCACCGGCGGCTGTGGGTGTTCGGCCCGCCGCGGCTGGGCGGGGTTCTCGTCGGCCTGCCCGGCCAGGACTTCTACGCGGAGGCGTGGCTGTCGCCGACGGGACGGCCTGCTGACCTCGACGCCGAAGAACCCGGCGTCGAGGTCGAAGCGGGCTGACTCAGCGCCACCCGGTCTCGTCCAGCCCGCCGGGGATAGGCGCGGCTGGGTCGTACGGTGTGCGGCTGAAGATGAACGTCGCGAGGTTGAGGTGGTTCGCCGTCCCGTCCGCGGTGCGGCCGACGGTGAGGGTTTCGCCTGCGTAGTAGCCGTCCAGGCCGATCCAGGTGTCCGGGCCTTCGGGGCGGAAGCGCGAAGCCCGTCCGGCTCCGACGGCCGGGTTCAGCGAGATCAGGCCGTCGCCTTGCACGCGCAGGAAGTACGGCGACGGGCCCCAGTGCCACAGGCCGGTCAGCGCGAGCAGTTCCGGGTCCACAGTGGACGGGAGCCACTCGTCGGGCAGCGTGGGTTCGAGGTCGTCGGTGGTGGTGAGCAGGTCCAGGCAGAGCTGCGTGATGCCGACGCCGCCGGTGGAGTTCGCCAGGCACAGCGCGCCGGTGCCGCTGCGCGGGTCGACCAGGGTCGCGGCGAGGAAGCCGGGCATCGAGCCGGTGTGCCCGGCCAGGTGCCTGCCCTGGTAGCGCACGACCATCAGGCCGAGGCCGAATCCGGTCGACCACACCTCGGTGTCGTCGACGGTGTTCATCGTCCGCATTTCGTCGACCGTGTCGGCGGACAGCACGTCGCCGGTGTGGCCGCCGAGGAACGACGTCCAGCGGCCGAGGTCGGTGATCGTGGACCAGAGCTGGCCGGCCGGGGCCATCGCGCCGGCGTCCGGCCACTTCTCCGGCAGCAGCACGTCGGCGAACGGGTGCACGGCGAATCCCTCGGCGTGCGCGCCTTCCGGGTACGGGGTCGTGCGGTTCATGCCCAGCGGGGTCAGGATTTCGTCGCGCACGACGTCGTACCAAGGACGCTCGCGGTGCCGGGCGACCAGCTCGCCGAGCACGCCGTAGCCGACGTTCGAGTAGTGGAATTTGGAGCCGGGACGCAGCTTCGTCGCACCCTTTTCCAGGCTCGCGACGAGCGCCGCCCAGTCCGCGCCGGGCGCGCGTTCCCACCACTGGCCGGGCGATTCCGACGTCAGGCCGGACGTGTGCGACAGCAGCTGCGCGACGGTGACCGAGCCGAACGCGGTGCCCGGCAGGTGCCGTTCCAGCGGGTCGGTGAGGTCGAGTTTGCCCTCGTCGCGCAGCCGCATGACCGCGGTCGCGATCATCGTTTTGGTGATCGACCCCAGCCGGTACTGCGTGTCGTCGTCCGGGCGCTGGTCGCCGACGCGGCCGCGGGCTCCGGACCAGACGACCTCGCCGCCCCGCACGACAGCGGCGAGCAGGGACGGGGCGCGGCTGACGGACTGCTCCTGCGCGAGCCGTCGGTACAGGGCGAGTTCGGTGGAGTCGAGCATGGGCGTCATTCTGCCCGGGCGGCTCAGCCGAGCAGTTGCCGGTCCAGGGCCGTCGTCACCGCCGCCGTGCGGTCGGAAACGCCGAGCTTCGAGAACACCCGCAGCAGGTGCGTTTTCACCGTCGCCTCGCCGATGTGCAGCTCGCGGCCGATTTCGGCGTTGGTGCGGCCCTTCGCGACCAGCCGCAGCACTTCCACCTCGCGCGCGGACAGCGGCGAGGCCGGCGTCGGGTTCCGCATCCGGTGCACGAGCTTGCCCGCGACCGACGGCGCCAGCACGGTCTCGCCGCGATGCGCGGCCCGGATCGCGCCGGCCAATTCGGTGCGCGACGCGTCTTTCAGCAGATATCCCGACGCGCCCGCCTCGACCGCGCGCAGGATGTCCGCATCGGTTTCGTACGTGGTGAGCACGACGATCCGGCGCGCGGGCGTCTCCTTGAGGATCGCGTGGATCGCGCCGACGCCGTCGAGGCCCGGCATGCGCAGGTCCATCAGGATGACGTCGGGCTGTTTCACGCGGTCCAGCGCCACCGCTTCGTCGCCGGAACCGGCTTCGCCGACCACCGTGAGGTCGTCCTCGGCTTCGAGCATGCCGCGCAGTCCTTCGCGCACCACGGGATGGTCGTCGACGAGCATGATCGTGATCACGCGGGCACCTCCAGTTCCAGTTCGGTGCCGCCGTTCGCGCCGGTCCGCACTTCCAGGGCGCCGCCCACCTGCTCGGCCCGCGAACGCATGCCGCGCAGCCCGAATCCTGTTCCGTCGGCGTCCGGGGTGAAGCCGCACCCGTTGTCGGCTACCCGCAACCGTATCGCTCCGTCCACAGCGGACAGCTGTACGCGGACGAGCGTCGCACCCGAATGCTTGCGTACGTTCGACAGCGCCTCTTGCGCCGCGCGCAGCAGCACCACTTCGACCGCAGTGGACAGTGGTGGCAGCGCTTCGTCCACTTCGCACTCAACCGGGATGCCTAGTTCCTCGGCGAGCCGATCTGCCTGACGCTGCACGGCTTCCGGCAGCGATCCAGTGGCCAAATCGGACGGTGCGAGCGCGGCGACCATCGCGCGCGCCTCGGCGAGATTCTCCCGCGCGGTACGGCCCGCGAGGGCGAGATGTCTGCGCACTGTGGACAGATCAGTGTCCAGTTCGGACTCGATCGCCTGGGTCAGCGTGATGATGCTGGTGAACCCCTGGGCGAGGGTGTCGTGGATTTCCCGCGCCAGCCGCTCGCGTTCGGCGGCCGTGCCCGCTTCCCGAGACAGCCGGGCGACCTCGGCCTGGCTCGATTCAAGTTCGCGGATCAGCTCGGCGCGGGCGCGGCTCTGCTGCAGGACGTCGCTGGTGAACTTCCCGGCCAGCACGCTGAAGACGATGAGAATCGCGGTCATCGGCAGCAGGACCGACAGCAACTGGTTGTCCCAGCCGCCGTTCACCACCGCGGAGACGGGTTCGAGCAGGATCAGCAACGTCGTCGCGACGATCCCGGGGCGCAGCTCCAGCAGCATGAACACCAGCGGGCAGGCGAGGAACAACACGAAGCTCGCCGCGGTGGTCGCGAGAATGGCGGTGGCGCTCAACGCGATCAGCGCCACCGCCGCGACGACCCGGGTGGTCTCGTTGTCCTCGCCGTGCACGACGCGCCGTCCCGCGGCCAGATACCCGGCGGCGATCGCGCCCAGCGCGGCTTCGGCCACGATCTTCGCGGTTGCCGAACCGTCGTTGATGAGCACCAGGACCGCGGTCGCCACGTAGGCGACCGCGAACATCACTTCCCAGGACCAGTACGAGCGCTCCCACGCGTCGGCCTGGGTCACTTCGCTTCGTTCGTCCACCGGAACGTCACCCTCGCGAGCACCAGGCCCACCACGCACCACACCGCCAGCACCAGCGCCACCTTCGGAAGCTCCCATGTCCCCGCCATCTCCTGGGTCGCGGCCTCCGGCGGCAGGAACACCGAGCGGAAGCCCTGGCAGATCCATTTCAGCGGGAAGAACGACGCGACGTCGACCATGATCCTCGGCAGGTGCGTGATCGGCGTGACGAACACCCCGGAGATGAACTGCAGCACCAAGTACACCAGCTGCACCAGCGCCACGGTTCCGGTCGCGGACCGGGCGACCGAGCTGATCGCGATGCCCAGCAGCGTCGAGGAGACGATCCCGAGCAGCAGCACCCAGACCAGGGTCAGCCACTTCGCCGGGTCGGACGGCAGTTCGAGCCGGAACATCAGCATCGCGACCGCGCCCATCAGCACGGTCTGCGCCACGCTGGTCACCGCGACCATCACCATCTTGCCGACGAAGTACGCCGCCGCCGGCATCGGCGTGCCGCGCAATCGTTTCAGCGCACCGATTTCCCGGTCCGCCGCGATGCCGATGCCGACGCTGTTGAACGACGTCGACACGATGCCCGCGCCGATCATCCCGGCGGCGAGCAGCTGCCCGGACGACACCCCGGTCTGCGCGGTCGGGCCGTCGAGGATGGAGCCGAGCAGGATCATCAGCACCGCGGGCAGCGAGAAGGTGAACACCACCTGCTCGCGGTTGCGGAAGAACTGCCGCAATTCGAGCGCGCCGCGGGCGAGGCCGAGGCTGAACGTGCCCGGTACGGCCATGGTCGTGGTCACGGTTTTTCCCCGATCAGGTCGAGATAGACGTCTTCCAGGCTGGGGCGCGTCACGGTGAGGCCGGCGAGTTCCCCTTGCGCGCCGGCGAGTTGCGAGACGAGCTTCGTCGGGAACTGCGTGCGTTCCTCGTGACTGCCGCGATCGTCCTGCCACCGCACGACGGCCTCGGCGCGTTCGCGGCCGCCGAGCGTCGCCGGCGTCCCCTCCGCGACGACCGAACCTCGGGCAAGCACCGCGAGCCGGTCGGCCAGCGCTTCGACCTCGTCCAAGTAATGCGTGGTCAGCAGGATCGTGGTGCCCTCGTGGGCGAGCCCGTCGATCAGCGCCCAGAACTGCCGCCGCGCCTCGGGGTCGAATCCGGTGGTGGGCTCGTCGAGGAACAGCAGTTCCGGACGGCCGACGATGCCGAGCGCGACGTCCACGCGGCGGCGTTGCCCGCCGGACAGCGACTTCACCCGCGCGCCCGCCTTCGCGGTGAGGCCGACCTGGTCGATCACCTCTTCCGGATCCCGCGGGTTCGGGTAGTACTTCGCGAAGTGCCGCACGGTCTCCGCGACGGTCAGTTCCGCCGCGTCGGTGGCCGTCTGCAACACGATGCCGAGGCGGGCGCGCCACGCGCGTCCCGCGGTACCCGGGTCCTCGCCGAGGACAGCGGCTTCCCCCGCCGTTCGCCGCCGGTGCCCCTCCAGGATCTCGACGGTGGTCGTTTTGCCCGCGCCGTTGGGCCCGAGCAGGGCGAACACCTCGCCGTCGTGGATGTCGAGATCGATCCCGGCCACGGCGAGGTGGCCCGGGTACTCCTTGCGCAGTCCGCGCACTCGCACTGCTGTGCTCATGTCGTCAAGAGTGCGCCGCGAAGGCCGGTGAGCGGGACGTCCGGGCAGTGGAATCCGGCTGTCCACCGAACGGTGGACACGCTGGTTTCCCGTGGAACCACGCGACTCGCTGTTGACAAGTTGTCTAACATGACAAGATGTCTCACAAGCAGGTGACTGCCAGCGACGGAGTCCGCCTTTCGGTCCGGGTGAGCGGCAACCCGGACGGGCCCACAGTCGTGCTCGTGCACGGGTACCCGGACAACAGCTCGATGTGGGACGGCGTCGCCGAGGAGCTGCGCCGCGAGCATCGCGTGGTCGTCTACGACGTGCGCGGCGCGGGCGAATCCGACAAACCGCGAGCGCGCCGGGCGTACCGGCTCGATCAGCTCGCCGACGACCTCGCCGCGGTGGTCGACGAGGTGCAGCCGGCCGGCAAGGTCCACCTCGTCGCGCACGACTGGGGTTCGATCCAGGCCTGGCACGCGGTCACCGGCGACCGGCTGCGCGGCCGGATCGCTTCGTACACCTCGCTTTCCGGGCCCAGTCTCGATCACGCGGGCGCGTGGTTCCGCGACCAGCTGACCCGGCCGACGCCGCGTCGCCTCGGGCACGCGTTGCGGCAGTTCCTGCACTCGTATTACATCGTCGCGTTCCAGGTTCCGTTGATCCCGGAACTGTTGTGGCGCACCGGAATCATGCGCACGATGATCCGGAAGCTGGAGCCCGCCGAGGCGTCGCCGAAGACGGCCGACGGGGTGCACGGCCTGAAGCTGTACCGGGCGAACATGGGGCCGCGGCTGTCTCGGCCGCAGCCGCGTCCGGCGGAAATCCCGGTGCAGGTGCTCGCGCCGACCGGCGATTCGTATGTCACCGCGCCGCTGCAGACCGAGGTCGAACGCTGGGTGCCGGATCTGCATGTCCGGCGCGTGATCGGGTCGCACTGGATCACCCGGACTAAGCCCGCGGTGGTTGCTTCCGCGGCCGCTGAACTGATCGCTTCGGTGGAAACCGGCGAGGAAACCCGTGCACTGCGTCGCTCTCGGGTCGGCGGTTCCAGCGGTCGCTTCGCGCACCGCCTCGTGGTCATTACTGGTGCGGGCAGCGGGATCGGCCGGGAGACCGCGCTGGCGTTCGCGGCCGAGGGTGCTGACGTGGTCGTCAGCGACATCAACGGCGATTCGGCCGCGGAAACCGCGAAACTGGTGCGGGAGCGCGGAGTCGACGCCGGTGAGTACACAGTGGACTCTTCGGACGGCGAGGCGGTCGCCCGGTTCGCCGAGCAGGTTCGCGATGAATTCGGCGTGCCGGACATCGTGGTGAACAACGCCGGGATCGGCATGTCCGGCCCGTTCCTCGACACGACGATCGAGGACTGGGAGAAGGTCGTCGACGTCAACCTGTGGGGCGTGATTCATGGGTGCCGCGCGTTCGCGCCGATGATGAAGGAACGCGCCGAGGGCGGGCAAATCGTGAACCTCGCATCGGCGGCGGCCTATCTGCCCTCAAAGATTCTCACCGCTTACGGCACCACGAAGGCGGCTGTTCTGGCGCTGAGCAATGGCCTGCGTGCGGAGCTGGCGGCCGAGGGAATCGGTGTCACAGCGGTGTGTCCGGGACTGGTGAATACCAACATCACCAGCACCACCAAGTTCGTCGGTGTGGACGAGGTCGAGGAGAAGCGGCGGCAGAAGGAATCGTCGAAGCTCTACGCCCGGCGCAATTTTGGTCCGGAACGAGTGGCGCGCGACATTCTGCGGGCGGTGGAGAAGAACGTCGCGATCCAACCGTCCACTCCGGAAGCGAAGGTCGCGCTGGTCCTTTCGCGACTGACCCCGGGTTTGCTGCGGGCGGCGGCGAAACTGGACGTCACGCCGTGAGCCGTCCGCGCCGGATGACCGCGCAGGCCCGGCGGGACGACCTCATCGCGGCGGCGCTGGACCTGTTCGGCACCCGCGCACCGGAATTGGTCACGGTGGACGACATCGTGGCCCGTGCCGAGGTGTCGCGGCCGTTGTTCTACCGGTATTTCCCGAGCCTGCGGGAATTGCAAATGCAGGCATTGCGGACGGTTACCGACGGCCTCGTCGACCGGCTCGCCACGCTTGAGGAAGGCCCGCCGGAGGAACGGCTGCGCGCGGCCGTACGCGGTCTCGTCGATGTCGCGGCGCATTACCGTGAGGGCTACGTTGCGTTGCTGCGCAGCGGTTCAGTCATCGCCACGTCGGAAACGGACGCGGCGATCGACGAGGTCCGCAACCGGGCCGTCGAGCTGATTCTGGAAGCGCTGCCGATCCCCGAACCGTCGCCGTTGGTGCTGCTCACACTGCGCTGCTGGACCGCCGTGGTCGAGGGCGCTTTGCTGTCGTGGCTGCAGGAAGGCACCGTCCCGCGCGAAACGCTGGACGGCTGGCTCGTCGATCAGCTCACCGCGATGCTCGCCGCCACCGACGCGCACCTGGCCAAAACGCCGTGAAGGACTCCTTGAGGGAATCAGATTCCCTCAAGGAGTCCTTCACGGACAAACGGCTCAGGCCTGCGAGATGAGGTTCCAGCCCTCGACCTCGGAAGGCGTGCGCGGGCCCGGGCCGACGTACTTCGCCGACGGACGGACCAGGCGGCCGGTCTGCTTCTGCTCCAGGACGTGCGCCGCCCAGCCCGCGGTGCGCGCGGAGGAGAACATCGCCGGCATCATGTGCGGCGGCACCTTCGCGAAGTCCAGGATCACCGCGGCCCAGAACTCGACGTTCGTTTCGATCGGGTGGTCCGGACGGCGTTCGCGCAGCTCGGCCAGCGCGGCCTGCTCCAGCGCGGCGGCCACCTCGTAGCGTTCGGCGCCCAGTTCCTTGCAGGTGCGGCGCAGCACGCGGGCCCGCGGGTCCTCCGCGCGGTACACGCGGTGGCCGAAGCCCATCAGCCGCTCCTTGCGGTCGAGGATGCCCTTGACCAGCGCGCGGGCGTCACCCGAGCGCTCGACCTCCTCGATCATCGGCAGCACGCGCGCCGGGGCGCCGCCGTGCAGCGGGCCGGACATCGCGCCGATCGCGCCGGACAGCGCCGCCGCGACGTCCGCCCCGGTGGAGGCGATGACGCGCGCGGTGAAGGTGGAGGCGTTGAGGCCGTGCTCGGCGGCGGAAACCCAGTACGCGTCGACCGCCTTGACGTGCGCCGGGTCCGGTTCGCCGCGCCAGCGGATCATGAACCGCTCGGTGATCGACTTCGCCTCGTCGACCCGCGACTGCGGCACCGCGGGCTGGCCGATGCCGCGCGCGGACTGCGCGACGTAGGACAGCGCCATCACCGAAGCGCGGGCGAGCTGGTCGCGCGCGTCGGCGTCGGTGATGTCGAGCAGCGGGCGGTAGCCCCAGATCGGGGCGAGCATGGCGAGCGCGGCCTGGACGTCGACCCGCACGTCGCCGGTGTGCACCGGAAGCGGGAACGGCTCGGCGGGCGGAAGCCCGTGCCCGAACCGGCCGTCGACCAGGAGGCCCCATACGTCGCCGAAGGTCACCTTTCCGGCGAGGTCCTCGATGTCGACGCCGCGGTAGCGCAGTGCACCGCCGTCCCGGTCGGGTTCGGCGATTTCGGTCCGAAACGCGACGACGCCTTCGAGGCCAGGCCGGAACCCGTCGTCTGCTTCGTTGGTTGTGCTGATCGTGGAGGTAGTCACTCTTCGCGAACCCTTTCGATGCGCATTCCCCGGCTGTGTTGTGCACGCGCGGACGGGATACACGCTGGCTCCTGGCGCGCCTCATCGCACGGTGGGACAAACCATGCTCCCTTTACCCGGCTGAGGCAACGGAAGAAGTCGTGGTTTCGGTCACGATTACGAGAACGATTCAGTCCAGGTGAGCCGGGGACGCCACTTTCTCCCGTCCAGTGAGGTGACCGCAGACTGGTACCCGGGTGGACGGGAGGTGAATCCCGGCTTGCCGAGGCGGGCGGAGGTCACGCTCGGTGAGCGGGGCGAGCACCGGGCGTCCGCCGGGAGTGGCAAGCCGCGGCCGGGCGGAAATTGCGGAATCCTCGCCGGCGCGTTCCCGGCTTGTCCGAATTCTTTTCGAGTTCGGTGAACGGGCGCGGTCCGCGCCACGTAAACACTGCGTTTCCGAAGCAGGCGGAGCGCGCCCTCCGGTGGTAGACCTTGGCCATGCACCTGAGCCCGCAGGAACGCGACAAACTGCTGGTCCATGTCGCGGCGGATGTTGCTCGCAAACGGCTCGAACGCGGTGTCCGGCTCAATTACCCCGAAGCCGTCGCGCTGATCACCGACTACGTCATCGAGGGCGCCCGCGACGGGCGCACGGTCAGTGAATTGGCCGCGGGCGGGCGCACCGTGCTGACGCGGGCGCAAGTACTCGACGGGGTGCCGGAAATGGTGGAATCCGTGCAGGTGGAAGCGACTTTCCCGGACGGCACGAAGCTCGTCACGGTGCACGAACCGATCGGTTGAGGAGGAATTCTTGCGGCCAGGCGAGATCATTCCCGGCGACGAGCCGGTGCCGCTGAATCCGGGGCGTGCCCGGGTCCGGCTGCGCGTGCGCAACCTCGGTGACCGGCCGGTGCAGGTCGGGTCGCATTATCACTTCGCGGCGGTCAATCCCGGCCTGGAGTTCGATCGCGCAGCGGCTCGCGGGCATCGGCTCGACGTGCCCGCCGGGACCTCGGTGCGGTTCGAGCCGGGCATCGACCGGGAGGTCGACCTCGTGCCGCTCAGCGGAAACCGGCGGGTGCCGGGGCTGCGCGCCGAATACGCCGGGGAGTTCTGATGCCGGAGATCGACCGCGCCCGTTATGCCGAGTTGTTCGGCCCGACGGCCGGGGACCGGATCCGGCTCGCGGACACCGACCTGCTGATCGAGGTGACCGAGGACCGGTCGATGGGTCCTGGCGGCAGCGGCGACGAGGTGCTTTTCGGCGGCGGCAAGGTGATCCGCGAGTCGATGGGCCAGGGCATGGCCACCCGCGCCGAAGGAGCGCCGGATCTGGTGATCACCGGTGCGGTGATTCTCGACCACTGGGGTGTCGTCAAGGCGGACGTCGGCGTCCGCGACGGCCGGATCGTCGGCATCGGCAAGGCGGGTAATCCGGACACCATGGACGGTGTCGATCCGGCGCTGGTGATCGGGCCGTCGACGGAAGTGCTGGCGGGCAACGGGAAGATCCTCACCGCGGGCGGCATCGACTGTCACGTGCATTTCGTCTGCCCGCAGCTGGTGGACACCGCGCTCGCGGCCGGACTGACCACTTTGGTCGGTGGCGGCACCGGGCCGAACGAGGGCACCAAGGCGACCACGGTGACTCCCGGTGCCTGGAACCTCGGCCGGATGCTGTCCGCAATGGACGGACTGCCGGTGAATGTGTTGCTGCTGGGCAAGGGAAACACCGTCCGGCACGAGGCGCTGCGGGAGCAGTTGGCCGCCGGGGCGGGCGGGTTCAAACTGCACGAGGACTGGGGATCGACGCCGGCCGCGATCGACGCTTGTCTCACGGTCGCGGACGAATCCGGTGTGCAGGTCGCGATCCACACCGACACTTTGAACGAGGCCGGGTTCCTGGAGTCCACTGTGGAGGCGATCGGCGGCCGGTCGATCAACGCCTATCACACCGAGGGGGCCGGCGGCGGGCACGCGCCGGACATCATCGAGGTGTCCGGGATGGCGAACTTCCTTCCGTCGTCGACGAATCCGACCCGGCCGCACACCGTCAACACTCTCGACGAGCACCTCGACATGCTGATGGTGTGCCACCATCTGAACCCGTCGGTGCCCGAGGACCTCGCGTTCGCGGAAAGCCGGATCCGGCCGAGCACGATCGCCGCCGAGGACGTCCTGCACGACCTTGGTGCGATCTCGATGATGAGTTCCGATTCGCAGGCGATGGGCCGGATCGGCGAGGTGATCATCCGAACCTGGCAGACCGCGCACGTGATGAAAGGCCGCCGTGGCGCGCTTCCCGGCGATGGTACAGCCGACAATCTGCGTGCCCGCCGCTACGTCGCGAAGTACACGATCAACCCGGCGATCGCACACGGGATGGACGCGGAGATCGGTTCAGTCGAGGTCGGCAAACTCGCCGATCTTGTTCTGTGGGAACCGAAATTCTTCGGCGTGCGCCCGCATATCGTGCTGAAAGGCGGCTTCCCGGCGTGGGCGGCGATGGGGGACGCGAACGCTTCGATCCCCACGCCGCAGCCGGTGCTCGCACGGCCGATGTTCGGTGCCGCACCTGCCGTGGCGGCCGCGTCCAGCTTGCATTTCGTGGCTCCGGAAGCGTTGGATTCCGGGTTGTCAGAACGATTCCGCCTCACCCGGCCATTGGTTCCGGTCGCCAATACCCGCCGCCGGACGAAAGCGGACATGGTGCTGAACGACGCGACCCCGGCGGTGCGAGTGGACCCGGACAGCTTCGCGGTGCGCGTGGACGGCGAGCTGATCGAACCGCATCCGGTGGCTGAATTGCCCATGGCGCAGCGGTATTTCCTGTTCTGATGGACCCGGTCGCACTCATCCTCTCGGACTCCCGGTTCCCCGGTGGCGGACACGTGCATTCCGGCGGCCTCGAAGAAGTGGCGGCACGCGGCCTGGTCCGGTCCGAACGCGACTTGCCGGGGTTCCTCTTTGGACGGTTGCGTACTGCGGGGCTCCTCGCCGCCGCGTTCGCCGCTGCCTCAGCGCATGCTGCCGCCCGAACCGTCGAGAGTGTCCATTGGCGACGGCTCGATCAGGAACTCGACGCCCGCACGCCGTCGCTCGCGCAACGGGAAGCGTCGCGAGCGCAGGGCCGGGGCACGGCGCGAGCCGGACGTGCCGCGTGGCCTTCGTCAGTGCTGTCGCAGCTGCTGGCCGAAACCCCGCGCCCGCATCATCCGATCATCAGCGGCGCGCTCGTCGGGATCGGTGGCGGCAGTCCGTTCGACGCGGCCATGGCGGTCGCCTACCTCGCCGTGAGCGGCCCGGCGAGCGCGGCCGTACGGCTGCTCGGGCTGGATCCGTTCGCCGTGAACGCGGTGGTCGCGCGGCTTGCCGGGCCGTTGCGCGAAGTCAGCGGACAGGCCGCCGAGACCGCCGGTGCCGATCCGGCCGATTTGCCAGCACCAGCGTCGCCGGCGCTGGATTTGTTCGCCGAGGAACACACTCGGCATCACCAGGAAGAGGTGCGTCTCTTTGCCAGCTGAACACGGTCACGGGCACTTCCACGCGGTCAACTTCGACCCGACTGCCGCCGAACCGGACCACTACGACGCGGCCCCGACCGCCGGGCGGGCGTATCGGATCGGCATCGGCGGCCCGGTCGGCAGCGGCAAGACCGCGCTCACCGCCGCGTTGTGCCGAGCGCTGGGCGGCGAATACAACCTGGCCGTGGTCACCAACGACATCTACACCACCGAGGACGCGGACTTCCTGCGCCGAGCAGGCGTTCTCGACCCGGAACGGATCGAGGCGGTGCAGACCGGAGCCTGCCCGCACACCGCCATCCGCGACGACATCACCGCGAATCTCGACGCGGTGGAAAAGCTGGAGGAGAAGTTCCCCGGCCTGGAATTGGTCATCGTGGAAAGCGGCGGCGACAACCTGACCGCGGTGTTCAGCCGCGGACTCGCCGACAGCCAGATCTTCGTGGTCGACGTCGCGGGCGGGGACAAGGTGCCGCGCAAAGGCGGGCCCGGCGTCACGACGGCCGACTTGCTGGTGATCAACAAAACCGACCTCGCCCCGCTGGTCGGCGCCGACCTGACCGTGATGACCTCGGACGCCCACCACATGCGCGGCGAGCTGCCGGTGTTCGCCCAGTCCCTAGTGGACACTCCGGACGCTCCCGCCGTGGCGGACTGGGTGCGCTCGCTGGTGCCGGTCCGGCAGGGGTGAAGGCGCACGCGCGCCTGGTCGCTGTCCTCGACGACGGGCGGACGGTGCTGCGGGAACTGAAGTCGATGGCACCCCTGACGCTCGTCCCGCGCCGCCAGCGCAGCTCCGGCGCGATGGTGCACCTGGTCAACTCGGCCACCGCGCCGCTCGGCGGCGATGAGCTGCGGCTAGAGATCCGAGTCGGGCCTGGTGCGGAGCTGAAGCTGTCCGGCGTCGCGGCGACCCTCGCGCTGCCCGGTCTGCGCGAGGTGCCGAGTTTGTCCACTGTGGAGATCGTCGTCGAGGACGGCGGTTCGTTCGAGTATCTGCCGGAGCCGACCGTCGTCACCGCCCGGGCCGACCACGTCGCCGTGCTGCGTGCCGACCTGGCTGCTGATGCGTGGTTCCACACCCGGGAGGTGCTCGTCCTCGGCCGGGAGGGCGAGCGTCCGGGCCGGTTGTCGTCGACAGTGCATGTGACCTGCGGCGACGTCCCGGCACTCCGGCAGACGCAGACCGTCGGCGACCCGGCCTTGGACGCGAGCCTCGCGGTGCTGGCCGGCCACCGGGTGCTGGTGACAGAGATCGAGTTCGGCGGTCCGCCGCGGCGAGCGGAGTCCGGACCGTGGTGGTCGCGGACCCCGCTCGCCGCGGGCGGCACGCTGACGACCGCGGTCGGTCCGGACGTGGTGACCGCGTCGAGATTCGGTTTAGCCGGCGGTGCGGAAAGTCGGCTCGGGCAGTGAGACCGGGCCGGCTGTGCGGCACATGTCGTGGCAGCTGCTGTCGAGTGTGCAGCACAGCGAGCAGATCGCGCCGCCCTGGTTGGCGCAGTCGGCGATGTCGGGCAGTTCGTAGGCGTCGCCGCAGACCGAGCAGTTGTGCGTCGCGGTCGGGTCCTGGTCGGCTTCAGGGCCGGAAACGAGGTTGGGCCGCACCAGGTAGTACCGGCCGCGGGTGGCCGCCGCGAGCACCGGCACCAGGGCGACGGCGATCACCAGCGCCAGCAGCGGGCTGAAGGCCGCCAGGTATTCGCCGAACGCGCCGAAGTACGCCGCGATCGACACCGCGGAAGCGATGACCATGGCGCCGAAGCCGACCGGGTTGATCTTGTGCAGGTAAGCCCGCTTGAATTCGATGTAGCGCGGGGAAAGGCCGAGCGGTTTCGCGATCACGAGGTCCGCGCACACCGCGCCGATCCAGGCGATCGCGACGTTCGAGTAGAAGCCGAGGATCTTGTTCAGGAAACCGAACGCGCCGAACTCCATCAGCGCGAGCGCGATCCCGCAGTTGACCAGCACGTACCAGGCGCGGCCCGGGTGGCGGTGCACTACGCGGGAGAAGAAGTTCGCGAACGACAGCGAGCCGGAGTACGCGTTCGTCGTGTTGATTTTGATCTGCGAAACCACCACGAACAACGCGGCGAAGGTGAGCGCGGCCGGTCCGAGCGCGGGCCGCACCGCCTCGAGATAGGGCGCGATCGGCTCCAGCGCCGCGGTCTTGCCGACCGCCCCGAGCGCGAGGAAGGCCAGCAGGGCGCCGCCGATCTGCTTGGCCGCGCCGAGCACCACCCAGCCTGGCCCGGCGGCGAGCACCGCGGCCCACCAGGAGCGCTTGTTCTCCGCCGTCTTCGCCGGCATGAAGCGCAAGTAGTCGGCCTGCTCGCCGATCTGCCCGATCAGCGACAGCGCGATGCCCATCCCGAACCCGAAACCGACCGCGGAGAATCCGGAACCCGCGCCCTCGATGCCGCCGAACGTCGCGAAATCGGCGAATCGGCCGGGTTCCCGCACAAGCACGACGACGAACGGCAGTACCAGCCCGGCGATCCAGATCGGCTGCGTCCAGGTCTGCATCTTCGCGACCGCGCCCATCCCGTAGAGCGCGAACGGCAGCACGATCAGCGTCGCCAGCAAGTAGCCGATCGGCAGCGGAATGCCGAGTGCCAGCTGGAACGCCTGACCCATGATCGAGCCTTCGAGGGAGAAGAAGATCACGGTGAAACTGGCATAGACGAGCGAGGTGAGGGTGGACCCGAAGTAGCCGAATCCGGCGCCGCGGGTGAGCAGGTCCATGTCCACGCCGTAGGTCGCGCAGGCGCGCGCGATCGGTACGCCGGTCACGAAGATCACCACCGCGGCGGCCAGGATGGCGAGGACTCCTGAGGTGAAGCCGTAGGACAGCACGATGCTGGCGCCGATGGCGAAGTCGGCGAGGTAGGCGATCCCGCCCAGCGCGGTCGTCGCGACGACGAACGGCGACCAGCGCCGGAACGATTGCGCGGCGAAGCGCAGCGAGTAGTCCTCGCGGTTTTCATTGGCGGCGAGCGCGGCGTAGGTGCGTTGTGGCTTTCGCGTGTCGTCGCGTTCGGACAGAGTTTCGGTCATCTGGCCTGCCTCCGTAGCTGGGGACGGGTGCCGGAGCAGGTCGAAAGGTAGGTGCGGGCTGTATCGATCAGGGACCGGCCCGTGAACGGCGAGTTACAACTCGGCGTCCTGCGGTTACGGGCTCATGGCGGGCCGGGCGTGGCAGGAGTCACCGTTCGGTGGGTTTCGCCGCGACCGGCGACCCAATACCGTCGCTGGATAGCCGTGATTCGACACCCTCACCAGGGGTAACGGAGGTTGGGCCGGATGACACCGGAGATCGACGAGGCGGTCGTGCGGCTGCCTGGCATGCGGGTGGCTTACGACAGCGCGCCGTTTGACGAGTCGGCGCTCGCGGCCACGTGGCATGACCAGCTGGAAAGCTGGCTGAGCCAAGCGGTTTCCGAGGCGCTCGCGGAGCCCAACGCGATGGTGCTCGCGACCGCCGACGCCGAGGGCAGGCCCTCTTCGCGCACGGTGCTGTGCAAGGGCTTCGACGAGCGCGGCGTGGTTTTCTACACGAACTACACGTCGACGAAGAGCCACGACCTCACTGCCACGCGCTACGCGTCGGCCACCTTCCCCTGGTACCCGCTGCACCGTCAGGTGACGGTCCGCGGCGAGGTCGAGAAGGTCAGCGCGGACGAGACGGCCGCCTACTGGGCCCAGCGCCCGCGCGGTTCGCAGCTGGGAGCGTGGGCGTCGCCGCAGTCGCGAGTGGTCGACGGACGGCGCGCGCTGGACAACGCCCTGCGCAACATCGAACGCCGCTTCGCCGACGTCGAGCACATCCCGGCCCCGCCGCACTGGGGAGGCTGGCGCATCCGCCCGGACTTCGTCGAGTTCTGGCAGGGCCGCGAGGACCGCCTCCACGACCGCCTCCGCTTCCACCGCACCCACGACGGCTGGCACGTGGAGCGGCTGGCTCCCTGATCTTCGGGCTGTTTTCGGACGCCGCCCCCGGGCTTTGACCTGGGGGCGGCGTTTTCGTTTCACGGACCTCGCCATCGCGCGCCGGGCCCGCCGCGGCCCGTGCGAACGTCCGTGAGGGGAACCCTGAGGGAATCAGAGTCCCTCAGGGTTCCCCTCACGGACATCAGCGGGACCGCGTGGCCCGGCCGTCGGCAATCCCGTCCTGACCAGCCTGCGGGGAAAATCACCTGCACCAGCTTCGTTAGCGCAACTAAGCTGATAGCTCGTGACCGCAGAACCGGGGATACGCCCGCCCCGCAACGGGGCCCGCAAGCTCCTCGGCCGGATCGTCGTCGACACTCGTCCGCTCAAGATTCCGGCTTTCCGGCGGCTGTGGATGTCCACCGCGGTCACCGCCGTCGGTTCGCAGCTCACCGCGGTCGCGGTGCCGAAGCAGGTTTTCGATATCACCGGATCGTCCGGTTACGTCGGGCTGACCGGCGCGGTCGCGCTCGTGCCGTTGCTCGTGTTCGGGCTCTGGGGCGGGGCGATCGCCGACGCCGTCGACCGGCGGAAGCTGCTGCTCGTCACCAACGTCGGCGTCGCGGTCACCTCCGCGCTGCTCTGGCTCCAGGCGTTCACCGGGATGCATTCGGTCTGGCTCGTGCTCGGGCTGCTCGCCGCGAACCAGGCGTTCTTCGCGATCAACATGCCCACTCGCGGCGCGGTCGTCGCGCGGCTGGTGCCCGCCTCGCTGCTGCCGTCGGCGAACGCGCTCAACACCACGATGGCCACGTTCGGCGCGGTGTTCGGGCCGCTGTTCGGCGGGGCGCTGATTCCGGTGATCGGTCTGTCCACTTTGTACCTGGTGGACGTCTGCGCCTTGGCGATCACGCTGATCGCGGTGTGGCGGCTGCCCTCGATCCCGCCGCTCGGCGAGGGGGCGCGCAAGGCGGGAATCGGGTCGGTCATCGACGGATTCCGTTATCTGGCCAAGCAAAAAGTGCTGCTGGCGTCGTTCGTCGTGGACATTATCGCGATGGTCGCCGGCATGCCGCGCGCGTTGATCCCGGAGATGGCCGAGCGCACGTTCGGCGACCCGCCCGGCGGCGGTCCGGCGCTCGGCCTGCTCTACGCCGCGCTGCCCGCGGGCGCGATGCTGATCGGGTTGTTCTCCGGCTGGCTGCACCGGGTGCAGCGGCAGGGGGCCGCGGTCGTCATCGCGATCTGCTGCTGGGGCGCGGCGATGGCGGCGTTCGGGCTCGCGCATTCGCTGTGGCTGGCGCTGGTGTTCATCGCGCTCGGCGGCGCGGCGGACATGGTCAGCTCGGTGTACCGGCAGGCGATCCTGCAGACCGCGACCACCGACGAGATGCGCGGGCGGCTCCAGGGCGTGTTCACCGTGGTCGTCGCGGGCGGGCCGCGGATTGCCGACCTCACGCACGGCTGGTCCGCGGCGGCATGGGGGACCAAGGTCTCGGCGACGGGTGGCGGGCTGCTGGTGATCGTGCTGACGGTGGCCTCGCTGGCGGTGCTGCCCGGGTTCTGGCGGTATCGGGCTCCGGTTGAAGAGGGCCACTGACAGGGGCATTACTCCAAACGGAATAGCATGCCCGATATGCGTGCATACCCGATCGCTTTGTTGATCTCCGCCGCCGCTGTTCTCACTGCCTGCTCCTCCGGCGAGCAGAAGGCAGCCGCGCCGCCGCCCGCAACCAAGGCCCCGTCGTCTCAGCCCTCCTCGTCCGCGCCCGCCGGCAAGGCGTCGGACACCTGCGCTCTGCTGCCGTCCGACGACGTCAGCAAGGCGATCAAGATCCCCGGCATCACGTCGAAGGCCGGCCCCGCCCACGACAACCCGAGCAACGGCGGCAAGGCCACGAGCTGCGAATACCTCGTCGAAGGCAAGACCGCCGGCGCGCTGGCGGTGACCCGTTACGAGGGCCGCAAGGCCAAGGCCGCCGACATGATCGCCGCGATCAAGAAGGCCAAGCCGGGCGCGGTCGACGTGCCGGGCTTCCCGGACGGCGCGGTTTTCTACACCGACGAGCAGAAGACCGCCACGCTCGCCGCGGCCAAGCTGTCCAACGGGGTTCCGGTGCTGGTCAACTACACCGGGCCGGTCAAGATGACCAAGGAAATGATGACCCCGCTCGTGCACACGGCGGTCGCCAAGGCCTGATCGGCCGGCTTTCCGTCCGAGTCCGATTGCTGTACGGCCTCTCGAAGGAACGCAAGCGGGCGCTCAGTGATGCGTCATCGCGGCCTGGAGCCACCAAGCGCTGAACCCGGCGATCTTCGCGTCGACCACCAGCGGACGGTCCAGACCGGCGGCGACCCGGGTCGCTACTTCTTCGAGGTCCTCCTTGGCGCGGACGGTGACCGCATCGCAGCCGTAGCCGCGGGCGATCGCGGCGATGTCCGTGTCCGGGAACGTGACCGTGTCGGCTGGGTGTCCGCCGGGCTCGAAGAAGTACACCTCGGCGCCGTAGGCGTGGTCGTTGTAAACGACGATCAGCATCGGCAGCTTCAGGCGTACGACGGTTTCGAGTTCGGCGATGCTCATCAGGAACCCGCCGTCGCCGCAGGCCGCGACCGGGAAGCGGTCCGGCTGGGCGAGCGCCGCGCCGATCGCGGTGGCCAGTCCGAGACCGATCGACTGGAACGCCTGGGTGAAGCAGAATCCGTTCTCGTCCGGGACGTCGAGGTACATCGTGGGGTAGCCCATGAAGTTTCCCGAATCGACGCCGACGACGCGATTGGCCGGAATGATCTCGTCCAGCGCGGCGGACAGGGTGCGCGGGTCGATCACGTCGGCGGTCCCGGCATCGTCGTGTTCGTTGTCGCGCCAGCGGATTTCCCGGTCGATGCGGGCTTTCAGCTCATCAGTGCGATATCCATTGTGGACATCGAGCTGTTCGGCGACCGCCAGCGCCGTACCGGCGACGTCGCCGACGATGCCGAGGGTGACCGGCCGGTTCCGTCCCAGTGCGGCGGATTCCAGGTCGACCTGTACGAGCGTGGTCTCCGGCGAAAGCAGGCTTCCGTGCGCAGTGGTCCAATCGTTGAGTGCGGAACCCCAGCCGACGACGACATCCGCACCCTGGATGAGTTCGGCCGTCAGCGGCGAAGAAAACCCTCCGGACACTCCGATCGCCCACGGCTCGCCGGTGAACAGTCCTTTCGCGACGGCACCCTCAGCGAGCAGCGCGCCGCAGCGGTCGGCCAGTGCGACCAGTTCGGTCCGGGCGGCTCGGGAACCGCGTCCACAAAGGAATACCGGCCGTTCGGCTTTCCGCAGAATCGAAGCGAGCGCCTGCACCTCCGCCTCGGCGGCGCGCGGCTGGGGCAATGGCGAAATGGGGGTCAGGCCATCGAGAAGACTCTCCTCGAACGGCTCCGCCTGCACCTCCAGCGGGAGTCGCAAAAGGACAGTCCGCCGGTCGCGCCGCGCTTGAGTGAACGCCCGCGCTGCGTCCGCCAAGGCGGTTTGAGCGGACCGCACCAGGATGCTGCTCGCTCCGACGGACCGGGCGAGCGCGTCCTCGTCGATGTGAAAGTTCGACAGCGGATCCGTCGCCTCACCGGTGACGATGACCAGCGGCGTCCGGCTTTTCGCCGCCTCCCCGATCCCGGTGGTCGCGTTGCCGAGCCCGCAGCCCTGATGCACCGACACCGCCGCGACCTCGCCGCTGCACCGGGCGTAGGCGTCGGCCATCGTGGTCGCGCCGCCCTCGTGCCGGGCCGCGACGAACTCGGCCCCGCCTTGAATCAAACCGTTGGTGAAGTGGAAATTTCCGCTCCCGACAACGCCGAACGCCTTGCGGACGCCGAACCGGGCCAACGCGATCCCGACGGCTTGTGCGACGTTCACGCCGGCACCACCGCGAGCACCCGCGCCGGGCTGCCGGTGCCGCCGACGATCGGCAGCGGGCAGACCACGACGAGCGCACCGGCCGGCGGCAATGAGCCGAGATTCTGCAACGAGGTGATGCCGTACTTGTCCGCGGCGAGCAGATGGTGGTGCGCGGGCATCGGCGGGTCGAGCGCGAAGCCGTTTCCGGCGTCGATGCCGACAGTTTCCACGCCGTAGCCAGCGATCGGCGTCTCCTCGGCAAGCCACTTCGCCGCCGCGGCCGAGATGCCGGGGGTGTGGCTGGCGCCGTCGGAGAAGTTGAGGAACGCGTCGCGGTCTTGCGCGTACTGGTCCCAGCCGGAGTGCACGAGCAGCCAGCCGCCCGGCCGCAAGGGACCGTGCTCGGCTTCCCAGGCCTGGATGTCGTCGATCTCCAGCAGGAAGTCCGGATTGTCGGCGACGCGTGCGGAGATGTCGAGGACGTGCGCGGGCCCGATCAGCCTGCCGACCGGAAGCTCCGAGACGTCCGCGCCGTCGCGGTTGGAGATCCAGTGCCGCGGCGCGTCGAGGTGGGTGCCGATGTGCTCGCCGGTGTGGATGTTGTTGTGCCGCCACAACGGTCCGGAATCGTCGAACTCGCTGACCGATTCGAGGCTGAAGTCGATCAGATTCGCGAACGGCTCGGGCAGCTGCAGGGTCGGAGTGGCGGCGCTGAGCTTGTTGGTGAGGTCGACGACCTGCAGCCGGCCCTCGGCCAGCTGGGTCAGGAGCTGGTCGACCGCGGTCTCGGCGGGGATGCTCATCGGTGCGTCCTCTCGGTCGCGGGGCGCGCTATTGCGGATCCTTGACGGTCGTTGACAGCGCGGAAGGCCATATCTACAGTACCGGTTTCAGCAGCACTGACGGAATAGCTGTCAGAGATCAGTCAGGGTGAACACGGAGCCTCGACCAGGGCTTCCGGAGCCGCAAGGCCGCCGGGACGGAGCATCGACGCACGGTGCTCGCGCCGTTACGGTGGCGAACGGACCGGTCTCGCCCGCCAGTCAAGGAACGGAGTGTCGTGACCGACCAGCCCAGCCCAGCCGCTTTCCGGGCGCATTTCCCCGCCTTCGCCGACTCGGTGCACCTCGCGAGCTGCAGTCAGGGCGCGCTCTCGGACGCGCTGACCGCGGAGCTTTTCGAGTTCCAGCACACGATCCGCGAGCACGGGGCACCGTGGGACAAGTGGATGGTGAAGGTCGCCGAGGCGCGAGAACTGTTCGCTCGGCTGATCGGCGCGGACGCGGATGACATCGCCGTTGTGCCGTCGGCGTCCGAAGGGGCGTATCAGGTCGCCTCCACGCAGGCGTGGTCGCCGCGGCCGGGAATCGTCACGACCGACCTGGAATTTCCTTCACTGGGCCATGTTTGGCTCGCGCAGCAGGGCCGCGGTGCGGACGTCCAGTTCGTCGCCCACCGCGACGGCCTGGTCGACACCGAAGATTACGCCGCGCTCATCAACGAGCAAACGCAGTTGGTATCCGTCCCGTTAGTCAGCTACGCCAACGGTCTGCGGTTCCCGGTGCGCGAAGTTGCCACGCTGGCCAGGGAAAACGGGGCCCGGAGCTTTGTCGACGCCTATCAGGGCCTTGGCGTCGAGCCGGTCGACGTCGCCGAACTCGGTTGCGACTATCTCGTCAGCGGAAGCTTGAAGTACCTGCTCGGCATCTCCGGGATCGCCTTCCTCTACGTACGGCCAGGCGTGCGCGACGAGGTTTCCCCGCCGCTGACCGGCTGGTTCGGCCGCACGAACCCGTTCGAATTCGACCCGCGACACCTCGACTATCCCGAGCACGCCCGCCGGTTCGAGACCGGGACGCCGTCGATCCCGTCCGCCTACGGCGCGGTCGCCGGGCTGAAGTTGCTGCACCAGTTGGACGCGCACCGGGTGCGTGACCACATTGGAGCGTTGACCGGGCAGCTGCAGCAGCGGCTGCTCGACGCTGGGGAACAGCTCCGGTCGCCGCTGGACGACGCGCGGCGCGGTCCGCTCGTCGCGCTGGCCGACCGGGATCCCGACGCGCTGGCGGCGTTCCTCGCCGGGCGGCGGATCGTGTGCAGTGCCCGCGGCGACGTGCTGCGGATGTCCTTGCACTACTACAACGTCGAGTCCGATCTCGACGCCGTCGTCACGGCGATCGCCGAGTACCGGGCGAGCCAGTAGGGAGCAGACATGGCCGAGTCCCCGTCCCCGAACCGGCTGCAGCGGAGGCTGCGCGGCAGGCAGTTGACCATGATCGGAATCGGCGGGGCCATCGGCACCGGCCTTTTCCTCGGATCGAGCCTGGCGATCTCGCACGCGGGGCCGGGCGTCGTGCTCGCCTATGTCCTTTGTGGACTTGTCGCGCTGGCGATTTCCTGGGCACTGGCCGAAATGGTGGTGGTGCACCCGGCCGCGGGCGCGTTCGGCAGCATCGCGCAGAAGTATCTCGGCGCGGGCAGCGGGTTTGTGGTGCGCTGGGCGTATTGGGCGATGCAAGTGATCGCGATCGGCGGCGAGACGATCGCGGCCGGCGTGTACGTCCAGTTCTGGTGGCCGCAGATTCCGTTGTGGGTGCCGGTCGCGGTGTTCTCGCTGCTGGTGATCGTCGTCAACGGCGCGGCGGTGCACATTTTCGGCGAGTTCGAATACTGGTTCGCGATGATCAAGGTGTGCGCGATCCTGGTGTTCGTCGCGCTCGGCTTGATTCTCGTGTTCTTCGGCCTGCCGAAGGCGCCCGCGCCCGGTCTGACGAATCTCAGCGTGAGCGGCGGGTTCTTGCCGAACGGTGTGTCCGGACTGTTGCTGGCCATGGTGTTCGTGCTGTTCAGCTACATCGGCACCGAGGTGGTTTCGGTGACCGCGGCCGAATCCGAGAACCCGACCCGCGACATCCCGCGCGCGGCCCGGGCGATGGTGGTGCGGCTGGCGATCTTCTATGTCGCGGCAATGCTCATCGTTGTGTTGGTGGTGCCATGGACCGTCACCGGCGAGGGCGGCTCAATCACGGCCAGCCCGTTCGTCCGCGTCTTCCAAGCCGCCGGGGTTCCGGCGGCGGCGACGATCATGAACTTCGTGGTACTCACGGCTGCGTTGTCGAGCGCGAACACCAACCTCTACCTCACCACGCGCATGCTGCATTCCCTTGCCGAGCACCGATTCGCCCCGTCCTGGGCGGGACGGCTGACCAGGTCCGGAGTGCCGCGCAACGCGCTCGTGCTGTCCACCGCGGGCCTCGTGATCGCGACCATCCTGTCCAAGAATTCCGATTCCAACGCGTATCTGGTGTTGTTCGGCATTTCGATCTTCGCCGCGCTCGTGGTGTGGATGATCATTCTGGTGACGCATTTGGCGTTCCGGATCCGCCGCCGACGGGCCGGGCTGCCGCCGTCGCCAGTGCGGTTGTGGGGCGCGCCGGTCGTGAACGTCGTGGTGATCGCTTTCCTGGCCACCGTGCTGATTTCGACGTTCTGGATCGAGCGTCTCGACCCGGCGTGGAAGTTCGGGATTCCCTTCTTCGTCCTGCTGGTGGTGGCTTACCTGGTGCTGCGGGCGACTGGGCGCACGAAGCAGGCCGCGGAGGCGGAATTGGAAGACTCGACGTTGGTCGAGGTGCGCGAAAAGGCGTGATCACGGGGTCAGGTGGGCGGCGAGTTCGGCTGCCGCCTCCTGTACCTGCCCGGCGAAATCCGTGTCCGCAGGCTGATCGGACCATCGCTCGAACGCGGTTTGAAAGACCGCGGTGCCAACCTGTGCGAGCATCTTCGCGCTCGATTCGGTGGCTCCCCGTTCCCGTAAAGCGTCAACGACTGCTGCGGTGACGGCCGCCAGTTTCGTCCGCTCGCGTTCCTGCAGCTCCGGACTGGACGCGATGATCGCGCGGCGTTGTGCGGCCTGCGAAACCAGACCAGCGAACAAATCGCCAGCGTCGACCAAGGCGGCCAGCAGCGCTTGAAACGGCGGCAGCGAGGGGTCGGCGCGCCGGACGGCGTCGGCCATCGCGTCCGGGAGCTGCTCCGACCCGGCGAACAGCACGTCGCGTTTGTCCGCGAAGTAGCGCGAGAACGTGCGCCGGGTCAGCCCGGCACGCTCGGTGATCTGTGTGACCGTGGCGTTCTCGTAGCCGTGTTCGGCGAACAGCTCCAGCGCTGCCGCGCGGAGCCGCTCCCTGGCTTCCGGATCCCAACGCGGCATGAAGCGATCTTAACAGTGATGACGCAGTGGGTCATCACTGTTACTGTTGATGTCTCACTGAGTCATCAACCAGGAGGAGATCCATCATGTCTTTGGCTGACCAGCGGGTTGTCGTCATCGGCGGCAGCTCGGGCATGGGATTGGCGACCGCACGCGCCGCAGCGGAGGCGGGCGCGTCCGTCACGATCGCGGCGAGCGGCAAGGCGCGGCTGGACGCAGCGCTCGCCGAATTGCCGGACACCTGCGAAGGATTCATCACCGACGTACGCGACGACGAGAACGTCGCGGCCCTGTTCGAGCACGTGGGCACGCTCGACCACCTCGTGTACACCGCAGGCGACGCGCCACATCAGCAGCCGCTCGCCGACCTGTCGCTCGATGACGCGCAGAGCGGGTTCTATGTCCGTTACTGGGGCGTCGTGAGTGCGGTGAAGCACGCCGCGCCGCGGATCCGGCCGGGCGGTTCGATCGTGCTGACGTCCGGGATCGTCGGCGTGCGCCCGATGCCCGGCGCGGCGCTCGCGGCCGGTTCCGTGGGCGCGATCGAGGGGTTGGCGCGCGGGCTGGCCGTCGACCTGGCCCCGGTGCGGGTCAACACCGTCCGCCCGGGGCCGGTCCACACGCCGATGTGGGACGCGCTCCCGCAACCACAGCTGGACGCGATGGTCGCCGCGTTCACCGAACGGACGCTGACCAAATCGGTCGGTGAGGCGGACCAGGTAGCGGCGACCAATGTGTATTTGATGGAGAACAGTTTCGTCACCGGCGCGGTGATCACCGTGGACGGCGGGTTCGTGCTTACTGGAAGCTGACCTGCTCGCCGGGCTTGAGCAGATGCAGCCGGTCCGCCAGGCCAGCTTCGGCGAAAGCCGGGCCGAGCGTGTCCGGGCCCTGCGTGAAATGCGCCCAATGCTCGAAGTGCAGCGGGACGACCTGACGCGCGTTCAGGATCCGGGCCGCCTCGGCCGCGCCGTCGCTGGGCAGCGTGAGGTAGGCGTCGCCGACCAGCGGTGTCTGGGCTCCGCCCGCGAACAGGACGGCGATGTCGATCCGCTCGAAGCGTTCGGCGATCTGCCGCACGACGTCGAGAGAAGCGTTGTCGCCGCTGACGTAGACGGTCGGCTGGCCTTCGCTTTCGAGCACGAAACCGGTGACTTCGCCGACGAGATGCGCACTGCCGTCCGGCCCGTGCTGTGCGGGAACTGCGGTGACGCGGACGCCGCTGAGGTCGTAAGACTCCCAGTTGGCCAAGGCTCGAACCGGGTCGCCGATCCGTTCCCTCGCCGAGGCGGTGGACAGGACGAGCGGGGCGGCGAGGGCGTACTTTCGCCCCGCTACGTCCAGGTTGTCGGGGTGCTGGTCGTGGGAGAGCAGCACCGCGTCCACCTGGCCGACCTCTGCTGCGGTGACCGCAGGACCAGCGGTTTTCGCGAGCTTGCGGGCGCCGATCGGGTAGTCGCCGGCGGCGTCGAAGGTCGGGTCGGTGAGCAGGCGGGTCCCGCCGTACTCGATGAGGGCGGTCGGGCCGCCGACGTACTGGATGCGCGTCATGCGGGTACTCAACTCGGGGAGGGCTGCGCGGTATTCCGGCGCAGCGCCTGGAATTCGACCTGGCTGTGCGCGCTGAACACCGAGACCTCGTCCTGCTTTTCGCGGGCGAGGGTCTGCAACCGGGCGAGGTTGGCGCGGCGGGCCGATCCGTCCATCTGGTTGATCGCCTCGAACGCGCGCATGCCCGGCGGGCAGTGCGGGCGCACCGGGGCGACTTCGCCGTGGAAGAAGTACGCGTCGCCGGCGTGCAGGAGCCAGCCGTCGCCGGTGTCGACCGCGACGCCGGAGTGGCCGTGCGTGTGGCCGGGCAACGGGACGAGCAGGATTTCCGGCGGCAGTCCACGCAACGGTTGCACGGCGTCGAAGCCGAACCACTTTTCGCCGGCTTCGTCGTAAGTGCTCCACAATGGACTGTGCGCGAATTGCTCGGCGCGGTACCGCGTTTTCTCCGGGAAGCTCTTCGGGTTGTCCGCGGCGCGGCGTTCGGTGGTGCGGACATGCACTGTGGCGTCAGGGAAATCGGCGAGACCGCCGGCGTGGTCGACGTCGAGGTGAGTCATCACGATGTGCCGGACATCGGCGGGATCGTGGCCCAATGCGTTGATCTGCGCCACGGCGGTTTCTTCCATGATCGGTTTCGCGCCGACCATCGCCATGAACGGACCGCCGAGCCAGCGCCGCGATTCGGTGACGCCACGGGTGCCGAAGCCGGTGTCGACCAGCACGAGCGAGTCGTCGGTCTCGACCAGCAGGCAGTGCGCCACGATCGTGCTGCGCCGCAGCATCCCGGGACGGCCGTCGAGCGCTTTGCCGCCGAGCGGGCGCATCGTGCCGCAGTTGAGGTGGTGCACCTTCATACTGTGCTCCTCTCGCTGAGCCGGACGAAATCGGTCAGGTCGTGCGAGGCGAACACGGTCACCTCGTCGGCGTGGTCCCGGCGCAGCTCGCGCAACCGGCGCTGGTTCTCGCGCCGCGGCCCGGGCAGCGTCTGGACCCGCCGTTCGAACATAGCCAATCCGGGCGGGCAATAGGAATCGGTGTCGATCTCCTGGTGGAAGAAATACGCGTCGCCCGCGTTGAGCACCCAGCCGGACCCGGTGTCGACGGCTACCCCGGCGTGCCCGACGGTGTGCCCGGCGAGCGGCACGAGCGCGACTCCCTCGACCTCGTCCAGTTCGCGGACCGCGTCGAGGCCGAACCAGCGGTCGCCCGCGTCCGAATAGGACTTCCACTGTGGACCGTGCCGGAACTGGACGTCGCGGTAGCGCGGGTTTCCGGTGCGGTAGGCGTCGAGTTCCTTGCCGTAGACGTGCACGCGGGCCTGCGGGAAGTCGACGAGCCCGCCGGCGTGGTCGAGGTCGAGGTGGGTGAGGACGATGTCGCGGACGTCGGCCGGGTCGAAGCCCAGCGCGCGGATGCGGCTCAGCGCGGTTTCGTTTTCGTCCGTCATCGGGTTCGACGTGCGAAGGAAGCGCGAGCCGAGCCAGCGCGCGGCATCGGTGACGGTGGGCGAACCCATTCCGGTCTCGATGAGCGTCAGCCCGGTCCCGGTTTCGACCAGCATGCAATGGCACACAAGGGTGGCGCGGCGCAACAGCCCGGGCTTTCCGTCGACCAGCCGGCCGCCGATCGGACGCATGGTGCCGCAGTTGAAGTGATGTACACGCATTAGGCGAACTCCCGTTCGACAGTGGTGTGCAGATGGGCGGCGATAGCTTGCAGCGGCGCGGTGTCCCGCCGGGTGCGTGCGAGCAGCAACGCGCCTTCGATCGCGGAAAGCACGATGGTCGCCAGCGAAGCAGCGCGTTTTTCGGGAAGACCGCGCTCGGTGAAGTAGGCGGAAATGCCGCGCAGCCAGCCTTCGTAACCCTGGTCGCACGCGGCGCGGATTGGCTCGCTGTCGGCGGCTTCCAACGCGACAGTCGCGATTGGACAGCCGCAGCGGAAGTACGATTCGGACAGTGAAGCGGCCAGGGCGGCCACGATGAGGTCGATGGCGGTGGCCGGATCCGGTGCGGCAGAGGTGATTTCGCGGAACTGCCCGGCCAGCCGCTCCCCGGAAAGCTGTACCGCCTCAGCCGCCAGCTGTTCCTTGCCGCCGGGGAAATGGAAGTACAGCGAACCCTTCGGGGCCCGGCTTTCGGACACGAGCTGCGTCATCCCGGTGGCGTGATAGCCCTGGGTGCGAAACAGCTCAGCCGCCGATTCGAGCATCCGGCGGCGTGTGTCGGTGCGGTTGACCATGCGCCCACCGTAGCTCAAACTATGACGACCGGTCTAGTTAGTTTCGAGCCCGGTTAGTGTTCGAGCGCTGCCCGCCCGGCGCGGCCGATCGGTAACCTCAGCGCCATGGCGAACCCCACCGGAGAGCAGTTCGAGATCACCCGCGGCAACGCGCGCGCCGTCATCACCGAGATCGGTGCCGGGCTGCGCGCGTTCGAGATCAGCGGAGTGCCGTACGTCGAGACGTTCGCCGAGGACGAGAAGCCGCCGAAGGGGCTCGGCCAGGTGCTGCTGCCGTGGCCGAACCGGACCAAGGGCGGCAAGTGGGAGTTCGAAGGCGAAGAGCAGCAGCTGGAGATCACCGAGGAAGCGCGCGGCAACGCCATCCACGGCCTGACCCGGCACCTGGAGTGGGAGCTGCTGGAACACGCGGAAACGTCCATCACGCTCGCCATCGACGTCGAGGTGCAGCCCGGCTGGCCGGTCCCGCTGCGCGCGACGATCACCTACGACCTGCAGCCGCGCGAGCTCGTCATCACGCACGAGATCCGCAACGAGGGGGAGAAGCCGATCGGCGTCGGCGTCGGGACGCACCCGTACTTCCGGATCGGCGACGCGCCCACCGACGAGCTGACCCTCACGCTGCCCGCCACGCGCGTCCGGCCGTACGAGGGCGATCAGCAGATGCCGTACGCGGACGAGCAGGACGTCGAGGGCACCGAATACGACTTCCGCCAGGGGCGCGTGCTCGACGGAGTCGACCTGGACACCGCGTTCGGCGGGCTGGAACTGGCCGCGGACGGCACCCGCCACCACGTGCTGTCCCACGGCGACCGCCAGCTGGTGGTCTGGACCGGTCCGGACTTCCGCTGGGTGCAGGTGTTCACTCCGGACGACCTGACCGGCCGCGGCCGCGCGGTGGCGATCGAGCCGATGACCTGCCCGGCGGACGCGCTCAACACCCGCACCGACCTGATCGAACTGGAGCCGGCCACGTCGTGGACGGGCAGCTGGGGGATCCGGGTCCCGTGAAACTCGAACTGCTGACCGGCGCCGACGCGGGCGAGTTGCTGACCCTGCAGCAGGCCGCGTACATCACCGAGGCGCGGGCGCACCAGAACTTCGACCTGCCGCCGTTGATGGACACCCTCGACCACGTGCGCGCGGCCATCGCCGACCCGTCGATCACGGTCTGGGGTTTCCGCGACGGCGGCAGGCTGGTGGCGAGCGTGCGGATGCGAGTGGACGGTCCGGCCGGCGAGATCGGGCGGCTCGTGGTGGCACCGGATCGCCAAGGCGAGGGACTCGGTACCGCGCTGCTGGCGGCGGCCGAGGACGCGACCCCGGCGGAGGTGACGGTGTTCCGGCTGTTCACCGGCGAGCGTTCGGCCGGGCCGCTCTATTTGTACCGAAAGCTCGGTTACCGCGAGACGCATCGCTCGCCGGAAGCGGACTATCAGTTGGTGCACCTGGAAAAACCCCGGATGCGCGAACCCGGGTGAGTTCGTTAGCGTGTCAAACTATGGCTTACAAGGCGATTGTCGGGGGCTATGTGGTTCCCGTCGGCGCCGCTCCGATCGAGGGCGGCACTGTGCTCATCGAAGACGGCCGGATCACCCAAGTCGGGGCTGAGGCCGACGTCGAGGTGCCGGAGGACGCGGAGCTGGTGGACGCGTCCGGCAGCTGGGTCCTGCCGGGATTCATCGACGCGCACGCGCACCTCGGCGTCCACGAGGACGGCGAGGGCTGGGCGGGCAACGACACCAACGAAATGACCGACCCGAACGGCGCGCGCTTCCGCGCGGTCGACGGGATCGACCCGTACGAACCGGGTTTCGACGACGCGCTGTCCGGCGGCGTCACGAGCGTGGTGATCAAGCCGGGGTCGGGCAACCCGATCGGCGGGCAGACCATCGGTGTCAAGACGTGGGGCCGGTCCATTCTGGACATGACGTTCGCCGAGCAGGTGAGCGTGAAGAGCGCGCTGGGCGAGAACCCGAAACGGGTGTACGGCGAGAAGAAGGTCACCCCGTCGACCAGGCTCGGCGTGGCCGCGATCCTGCGCGAGGCGTTCACGAAGGCGCGCAATTACCAGGCGAAGCGCGACCACACACTGGCCGAGGGCAAGCCGTTCGAAACGGACCTGACCAACGAAACGCTGGTGAAGGTGCTGGACGGCGAGCTGTACTGGGACCAGCACGTGCACCGCGCCGACGACATGGTGACCGCGATCCGGCTCGCCGACGAGTTCGGCTACAAACTGGTGATCAACCACGGCACCGAAGGCCACCTGATCGCGGACCTGCTGGCCGAACGCGACGTCCCGGTGATCCTCGGCCCGCTGTTCACCACGAAGTCCAAGGTGGAACTGCGCAACCGAAGCCTGCGCTCGGCGGGGATCCTCGCGCGGGCCGGGGTGCGTATTTCCATCACCACTGACCACCCGGTCGTTCCCATCAACTTCCTGGTGTACCAAGCCGCGTTGGCGGTGAAGGACGGCCTGGACCCGGAGACCGCGCTGAAGGCACTGACGCTGCACCCGGCGCAGATGCTCGGCCTGGACGACCGCGTCGGCACCCTGACGCCCGGCTTGGACGCGGACGTGGTGCTGTGGTCGGGCGACCCGCTGGACGTGATGAACCGCGCGACACGGGTGTTCGTGCGGGGCCAGGAGGTCTACCACTTCGACGAGACGACCGGCGAGGGCGTGTCGAAGGATCGGCGGTACCGGGAAACTCGCTGAGGCCTTGATTGAGGCGGCCCGGGCGGCCGCCTCAATCGAGCAGCGCGGCGAGGTCGATTTCGGCGGGGAATGGCTCTGTGGTGCGGAATTTCCCTGTGACTGCCGGGGCATCCTGGTAACCGAGGTCTCCGGCTTGGTGGCAGGCGACGAGGGAGATGGGGTCGTCGAGGTCGAGGATCCAGTAGAACGGGATTCCGGCGTCGGCGTACTCGTCGTGCTTGGTGGCGTAGTCGGTGCGCTTAGAACCAGGCGAGACGATCTCGACGACGAGAAGGATCTCGTTGGCGCGGAGCATGTCCTCGTCGTGGTCAACGCGCGCTAGCGCGGCCTTCGTCGTGATCATCAGGTCGGGGCGACGAGAAAAGCCTGGTTCGCCGGGCGGAACCAGTTCGAGGTCGACATCTGTCTCGGCTACGGTTTTGTACCCGTCCGGCAGGTGGGGTCGCAGTTGATGCGCTAGCTCCAGCATGGCAACGCTGTGTCTTGGTTTAGGACTGGGCGACATCATCAAGCGGCCCTCCACGAGCTCGGTGAAGCCGGAGTCGGTTTCACCGAGGGCCGCGTATTCCTCGATCGACAGCAGGTGATCCGGGATCTCCCAGGGGAATTCACCACGCGTCGGCTCGGGAAGTGCTGTCACAGCGTCTCCTCACGTCACCGGCATTGTCTCACGCCTGCCGCGAGACTGTCAGTAACCATAACGACACGGAGAGCCATGTTTCGCCGCTGGGTTGATCATGCTCAGCGCTCTAGGGGCAGTAGTCCGCCAGAAACCCCCGCAACCCCCGCGGCGCACCACCGGCGACCGCGGCGAAGTCGTCCGACAACCAAGCCCCGTCCCCCTCCGCCAGCAGCTCGAAAACTTGCGCGTTCGACCCCGCCTCCGGCACCCCGTTCGACTCCATCGCCGCGCGATGCTCCTCAGCCGAGATCCGCCGATACTCCACCGCGCGGCCCGTCACCGAAGCCCATTCCCGCGCCACATCGGCGAACGTGACCAGCTCCGGTCCAGTCAGCAGATACGTCCGCCCGGCATGCACCGCCGGAGCAGTCGCGATCGCGGCAGCCGCCGCCGCGACGTCGCGGGCGTCGATCATCCCGATCCGGCCGTCGCCCGCGGAGCTCGAAAAGCCGCCGGTCGCAGAGATCTCCGGCGCGAGAGCCAGCAGATTCTGCATGAAGAAGTTCGGCGCGAGCAGCGTGTAGTCCATCCCGGACGCCTTGAGGTGCGCGTCGATCCGCGCGTGCTCCCGCCGTCGGGCGACGGGCGAATCGTCGACAGCCTTGTGGTTGGTGACCCGCACGACGTGCCGCACGCCGTGCGCAACCGCGCGATCGAGCACCGCCATCTGCGACGCCACGGCGGGCCCGATCAGCAGGAGAGTGTCGACCCCGCGCAGGGCCGCGTCGAGGGTGTCCGGGCGGTCGAAATCGCCGATCACCTCGTCGGCGCCGCCCGACGGGGTGCGGACGAGCGTGCGGACAGGTCCGAGCAGCCGGACGGCCTCGCGCCCGATTTTTCCGGTGGCTCCGGTCATCAAGATCATGCGACAAAGCCTGCTCGCCACCGGTATCGTTTGTGAAGAAGGCACCTCGACGATCTATAGGTACCCAATGGATACCAAGTATGCGAAAGCGTGCCCGTCGCGCACCGTGATGGACGTGCTAGCCAACAAGTGGACGCTCTACGCCCTCGGTCTGCTCCGGCAGTACGAGCGCCCGCTGCGGTTCACCGAGCTGCGCCGCGGAGTCGAGGGCGTCACGCAGAAATCCCTCACCCAGGTGCTGCGCAACCTCGAACGCGACGGGCTGGTCACCCGCACGATCTACCCGACGATTCCGCCGCGCGTGGAGTACGCGCTGACCGATCTCGGCCGGGACGTCGGCGCGTTGACCGGCGCGATCGCCGACTGGTCCAAAGCCAACGCGGGCCGCGTCCATGCCGCCCGCGCGGCTTATGACGACAGAAAAAACTAGGCGTTCTTCAGCGAACGCGCGATCACCATCCGCTGAATCTGGTTCGTCCCCTCGAAGATCTGCGGCACCTTCGCCTCCCGCATGTACCGCTCCACCGGGAAGTCCCGCGTGTACCCAGCACCGCCGAGCACCTGCACGGCGTCGGTCGTCACCTTCATCGCGCCGTCCGTCGCCACCAGCTTCGCGATCGACGACTGGCGCTGGAAGTCCAGGCCGCGGTCGCGACGGCGGGCGGCGTCCAGATAGGTCGCACGGGCCGATTCGACCGTCGCGGCCATGTCGGCCAGCAGGAACTCCATGCCCTGGAAGTCCGCGATCGGACGCCCGAACTGGGTGCGTCCCTTCGCGTACTCCACGGCTTCGTCCAGCGCGGCCTGCGCCAGGCCCACCGCGCACGCGGCGATCCCGAGCCGGCCCGAGCTGAGCGACGACAAAGCGATCTTCAGGCCCGCACCCTCGCCGCCGATCAGGCGGTCAGCGGGCACCCGCGCGTCCTCGAACAGCAGCTGCGCCGTCGGAGACCCGGTCAGGCCCATTTTCCGCTCGCGCGGAGCCGCCGAGAGGCCCGGAGTCGACGAGTCGACCAGGAGACACGAGATGCCGTGCCCGCCGTCGTCGCTCGTGCGGACCATCGTCGTGTAGAAGTCCGCGACACCGGCGTGGGTGATCCACGCTTTCGTGCCATTGACGACGTACTCGTCCTCGGAAAGCCGTGCGCGGGTGGACAGCGCTGCCGCGTCCGAGCCGGCCTGTGTTTCCGACAGGGCGTACGCGCCGAGCAGCGAGCCGCCCAGCATGTCCGGCAGCCAGCGGTCCTGCTGTTCCTCCGTGCCGTAGTGCGCGAGCGCGTAGCAGGACATCGTGTGCACCGACAGCCCGACACCGACGCTCATCCACGCGCCGGCGATCTCCTCCAGCGCCTGCAGGTAGACCTCGTACGGCTGCTCGGCCCCGCCCCAGCGCTCCGAGTACGGCAGGCCCAGCAGGCCGGACTTGCCCATCAGGGTGAACAGGTCGCGCGGGAACCGCTCGGCCTCCTCGTCGGCCGAAGCACGCGGTTTCAGCTCGTCACGGGCGATCTCCGTGGCAAGCGCGAGCAGGTCTTCGGACTCCGGCGTCGGCAGCAGACGGTCGACCGGCATGGTTCCTCCCAGAACGCGGTGGTACTGAAAACAGTACTAACGGCTGATTGAGAGTACCGTATGCGGAGCGGGGCTGTCCCTGATCGGTAGGAGATAGTGACGTGATGTCCACCCCTGAAGCCCGTCGCCGTCCCACCGCGCGGCAGCAAGCCCTGCTGCGCGAGTTAGAGACGTTGTTCCTGGCGGAGGGCTTCGCCGGCTTCACGCTCGACGACCTGGCCGCCCGGCTCCGCTGCTCGAAGTCGACGCTGTACGCGCTCGCGCCGAGCAAGGAGCAGCTCGCGGTCAAGGTCGTCGCGCACTTCTTCCGCGACGCCGCCGAACGCCTGGAGAAGCGGATCGCGGGCATCGACGACGCGCGCGAGCTGATCGGCGAGTACCTCTCCGGCGTCTCCGAGCACCTGAACCGGGCGTCGCCGGAGTTCATGGCCGATATCGCCGCGTTCGCGCCCGCCCGCGACACCTATCAGCTCAACAGCCGCGCCGCCGCCCGCCGGATCCGCGCGTTCATCGACAAGGGCGTCGCCGACGGAGTGTTCCGCGACGTGCACGCGCGGCTCGTGGCCGAAATGACCGGACTGATCATCGAGGGCATTCAGACCGGCGTGCTCGGCCGCCGCACCGATGTGTCCGACGCGGAAGCGTTCACCGCGCTCGGCGAACTGCTGCTGGGCGGACTCGACAAGAACTGATTTGTCCGCATCGGGACAGGAATTGTCAGCGCCGGTTCCTCTACACTCGCCGCTTGTGATCGTGGTGGGTGGAGAGGCGCTGGTCGACCTCGTTCCTGGCGAACCGTTGGATTCCACTGTGGACGGTGGGCTGCGCGCGCTGCTGCCGAGGCTCGGCGGCGGCCCGTACAACGTCGCGCTCGCCGCGGCCCGGCTCGGCGTGCCCGCGTCGTTCCTGTCGCGGGTTTCCACTGACCGGTTCGGCGTCGCGTTGGTGGATCGCCTTTCCGCTTCGCACGTCGACACTTCGTTGCTGCAGCGCGGCAACGAGCCGACGACGCTCGCCGTCGTCGCGCTCGACGAACGCGGCGCCGCGCGATACACGTTCTACGTCGAGGGAACCGCCGATCGGCTGGTCTCCGATCCTGGTGCGCTGCCGGAAGAAACGACCGCGCTGTCGCTCGGAACGCTCGGCATGGTGCTGGAACCCGGAGCGAGCGCGTACGAACAAATTCTGCGCCGCGAATCCGCGCGTGGCACGCTGACCGTGCTCGACCCGAACATCCGGGAGGCGCTCATCGCCGATCCGGCGGCTTATCGCGCGCGCTTCGCGTCCTGGCTGCCCGACGTGCGGCTGCTGAAAATCTCCGACGACGACGCCGCGTGGCTCGCCGAAGGAGCCGACCCGGTGGCCGCGGCGAAAACGTGGGTGGAGTCCGGTGTGGACGCCGTCGTGCTCACCCGAGGCGCGGACGGCTTGTCTGTGATCACTTCGGCTGGTGAGCTGGCCCACGTCGCGTCTCGCGAAGTCACCGTGGCGGACACCATCGGCGCCGGCGACACCGTGCAAGGCGCGTTGCTGGCCTGGTTGCACGAGCGCACCGTGCGCGACCTGGCCGCACTCGACGCCGGCGCGTGGACCGAAGCGCTTGCTTATGCGGCGAAAGCGGCCTCGATCACGGTTTCCCGCAGCGGCGCGGAGCCGCCGACCGCGGCGGAGATGGCGGCCACCGTGTGAACCTGGTCCCAATGGGGCCTTTTGGGGCAACGCAGCGAGTGCGGACTGACCCACCCTTCGACTAGCGTAGTGGTGAATTCATACCCAGCGGGTCGGTGTGCAGCGAGGCGCGTGTTTCCTCGCGTGAACACGTGGCTACTGCGGAACCCGCAGACGCCGCCGTCCCGTGCCCAACGTGAGAGGGACCTGCATGTCCGACGCGACGAATGCGGGGCAGTCCGGCGGCGAAACCGCGACGCTGCGCCTGCCGAACGGCGAGCACGAGTTCAAGGTCGTCAAGCCGGTCGAGGGCGCTCCGGGAATCGAACTGGGAAAGCTGCTGGCGCAGACGGGGTACATCACCTACGACCCCGGGTTCGTCAACACCGGCGCCGCGTCGTCGGCCATCACCTACATCGACGGTGATGCGGGCATCCTGCGCTACCGCGGCTACCCGATCGAGCAGCTGGCGGGGAAGTCCACCTTCATCGAGGTGTCCTACCTGCTCATCTACGGCGAGCTGCCGACCGAGGCCCAGCTGGCCGACTTCACCGAGAAGATCCAGCGGCACACCCTGCTGCACGAGGACCTCAAGGCGTTCTTCTCCGGCTTCCCGCGCGACGCGCACCCGATGCCGGTGCTGTCCAGCGCCGTTTCCGCGCTGTCGACCTTCTACCAGGACTCGCTTAACCCGTTCGACGAGCCCAACGTCGAGCTGTCCACCATCCGCCTGCTGGCGAAGGTGCCGACGCTCGCGGCGTACGCGTACAAGAAGTCCGTCGGCCAGCCGCTGCTGTACCCGGACAACTCGCTGGGCCTGGTCGAGAACTTCCTGCGGATGACGTTCGGCTTCCCGGCCGAGCCGTACGAGGTCGACCCGGACGTCGCGAAGGCGCTCGACCTGCTGTTCATCCTGCACGCCGACCACGAGCAGAACTGCTCGACCTCCACGGTGCGGCTCGTCGGCTCGTCCGAGGCGAACCTGTTCGCCAGCATCTCGGCGGGCATCAACGCGCTGTTCGGCCCGCTGCACGGCGGCGCGAACGCGGCGGTGCTGGAGATGCTCGAGGGCATCCGCGACGACGGCGGCGATGTCGCGACGTTCGTCAACCGCGTGAAGAACAAGGAAAAAGGTGTCAAGCTCATGGGCTTCGGGCACCGGGTCTACAAGAACTACGACCCGCGCGCGAAGATCATCAAGAACACCGCGGACGAGATTCTCGGCAAGCTCAAGGGCGGCGACCAGCTGCTGGAGATCGCCAAGAAGCTCGAGGAAACCGCGCTTTCCGACGACTACTTCGTCGAGCGCAAGCTGTACCCGAACGTGGACTTCTACACCGGTTTGATCTACCGCGCGCTTGGGTTCCCGACGAAGTACTTCACCGTGCTGTTCGCGCTCGGCCGGCTCCCCGGCTGGATCGCGCACTGGCGCGAGATGATCAACGACCCGCAGACGAAGATCGGCCGCCCGCGCCAGATCTACACCGGCCACGAGTCGCGGGACTACATCCCGATGTCGGAGCGCTGAGTCTCTGCTTGGTGAAACGCCCCGCCGTGCTTTCGCACGGCGGGGCGTTTATCGTTGTGCGGCATGACGATGGAAGCGCCGGTCGTGCTGTGGTTCCGCCGGGATCTGCGGTTGCGAGACCATGCCGCGCTCTTTGAAGCGGCCAAGCACAGCAAACGCATTCTGGCGCTGTACGTGCTGGACGACCGGCTGCTCAAGCCCGCCGGTTCGCCGCGAGTCGCGTTTCTCCTGAATTCCTTGCGGGAGCTGGACAAAGCGTTGTCCGGCCGGTTGATGATCCGGTACGGCGATCCGGCGCGCGAGGTGGCCGCCGCCGCACGGGAGATTCGTGCGGCAGCGGTGCATGTCTCTGCGGATACCGCACCATATGGGCGCGAGCGCGACGAAGCTGTGGCTGCTGCGTTGGCAGAGCATCGAATTCAGTGGGTCGAGACGGGTTCTTCGTACGCCGTCACGCCAGGGCGGGTTACGAAGCCGGACGGCACCCCGTATCGGGTCTTCACCCCGTTCCACCGCGCTTGGGCGCAGCACGGCTGGCCTCGCCCGGCGGATACCGATGTGTCTATTGTGGACTGGATTAAGCCTTCTTCTTCGTCGGCTTTGCCGGAAACTCCCGAGGTGGACTGCGAACTGCCGCCAGCGGGGGAGGAGGCCGCTTTGTCGGTGTGGCATGACTTCCTCTCCGACGGCCTCGCCGATTATGCTTCCGAACGCGATCGACCGGATCATGCTGGCACCACAAGGCTTTCTCCCTATCTGCGCTGGGGTGCGATCCATCCGCGGACGATGCTGGCCGATCTGGCCGCCAAGCGGTCCGAGGGAGCGCAGGCGTTGCGCTCCGAGCTGTGCTGGCGCGAGTTTCATGCCGACGTCCTGTGGAACCGGCCGGAGACCGCGCGGCAGAACTATGACCGGCGCTTTGACGGAATGCGTTACGACACCGGGAAAACCGCGCAGGAGATGTTCGCGCAGTGGCGCGAGGGCCGGACCGGCTACCCGATCGTCGACGCCGGGATGCGGCAGCTGCTCGCCGAGGGCTGGATGCACAACCGGGTCCGGATGATCGTGGCGAGTTTCCTGGTGAAGGACCTGCATCTGCCGTGGTGGTGGGGCGCGCGGCACTTCATGCGGCATCTGGTGGACGGGGACCTGGCGTCGAATCAGCTGAACTGGCAATGGGTCGCCGGTTCCGGGACGGACGCCGCGCCGTATTTCCGGATCTTCAACCCGACCACGCAGGGGCAGAAATTCGACCCGCAGGGCGATTACGTGCGCCGGTATGTGCCGGAATTGCGTGGGGTGGAAGGGAAAGCGGTGCATGTGCTGAAGGAGCGTCCGGAGGGGTATCCGGAGCCGATCGTCGACCACGCGGAGGAACGGCAGGTCGCGTTGCAGCGGTATGGGGCGATTACGAAGTCTTAGGGTGGGCTGATCGAGGTCAACCAGAGCTACCTCGCCGACCGCCACGCGGATCCCGTACCGGGCCGAGTGCCTTAACGGCGCAACGCGTCCACCAGCCGCACCCGGCTGCCGACTCGCAGCACGCCGTTCCGGTACACCCGTGCCCCCGCCCAAGTGACCACCGCGATCAGCGCGACGGTCAGCAGCAGAGACAGCACAATTTCCCACGGCTCGACCGTCCCGAGCGCGATCCGCGCGGGCATCAGGATCGGCGACAGCAACGGGATCAGCGAAACAACCCGCGTCGCCGTCCCCTGCGGTGCTTGCGTCAGCAGATTGATCCCCGCCACAAACCCGATCACCAGCGCGATATTCACCGGCCCGACCACCGCTTGCGTGTCCTCCTGCCGCGACACCAGCGCGCCGGCCGCGCCGTACAGCATGGCGTAGAGCAGGAAACCCAGCAGATACCAGACGAGACCCCAGCTCAGTGTCCCCAACGCGACGCTGGAGATCGAGAACACGCCGGATACACCACCGGCGAGCAAACCCGCCGCGGTGAGGATCGCGAGCTGCGCCAATCCGACCAGGCCGAGCCCGATGACCTTGCCCAGCAGCAAATGCGCCGGCCGGACGGTCGCGAGCAGGATCTCCACCACGCGGCTGGACTTCTCCTCGACCACGCCCTGCGCGACGAACATCCCGTAGGTCATGATGCTGAGATACAACAGAATCGCGACCACGATCCCGGTCGCCAGCTTCGTCCCGGCTTGCGGATCCGCCGGTTCGAGAGCCTGCACGTCTGCGTGGGTGGCGGATACTGCCTGGTGCACGGCGGCGGGGTCGAGGTTCGCCGAGTACAGCTGAGCGTCTAAGACCTGTTGCTGGGCGATGTTGTCCAGTACGGTGCGCAGGTGTGTGTCTAAAGTGGACTTAACGATGACTCGCTGCCGGGAAGCGCTGCCGGATACGAGCGCGTCGACCTCGCCGTCGCGGACCTGGGTCAATCCGTCCGATTCGGACTGTACCAGGACGATCTTGAGATGCCGGTCGTTGTTCTCCAGCTGCGTGGCGATGCCCTGCGCTTGCCCGGCCAGGGCGACGCGAGTCGTCTCCCGATCCCCGGCGAGGAACGCCTGCAGGGCGACGTAACCCAGCAGCAGCACCAGCATCACTGCGGTACTGACCACAAAGGACCGGGTGCGCAGCCGGGCGTTGATCTCCCGTTTGGCTACCAGCCGCACGGCGCGGGTGGAGCGGATCCGGCTCATCGAGGTGCTCCCGGCGTGGCGACCGAATCGCGGAACAGGTCGGCGAGCGTCCGGCGGCGATGGCTGAATTCCGTCACCGGTCCGGTGGCGAGCGCGGCGGCGAGCACGGCCTGGTCGTCGGCGCTCGGTGACAGTTCCAGCACCGTCGTGGGGCCGCGGTCTTCGAGGACGCGCGCGCCGGGAACCGTTGCCGCCCAACCGGGATTCGCGCTCGGTGCGGTGACGACCAATCGGCGTCCGGCGTCGCGAGTCAGCTCGTCCACGGTGCCGACCGCGACCATCCGTCCGTCGCGGATGATGCCGACCCGGTCGCACAGCCGCTCCACGAGGTCGAGCTGGTGGCTGGAAAACACCACCGGCACGCCCGTCGCCGCCTTCTCGCGCAGTACGCCGCTCAGCACGTCTACCGCGAGTGGGTCGAGGCCGGAGAACGGTTCGTCGAGCACCAGCAATGCCGGATCGTGCACGAGCGCGGCGGCGAGTTGCACGCGTTGCTGGTTGCCGAGGCTGAGCTTCTGGATGTCGTCCTTGCGCCTCGGTCCGAGTCCGAGCCGCGCGATCCACAATTCGGCGGCGCGGTGTGCGTCGTTGGTGCTGAGACCGTGCAGTTCGGCGAGGTAGACGAGCTGGTCGATGACCTTCATTTTCGGGTACAGCCCGCGTTCCTCCGGCATGTACCCGATCTGCGCGCGGGTGTCGTGCGTGATCGGCTGCCCGGCGAAGCGCACCTCGCCGGAGTCCGCGGACAGCACGCCGAGCGCGATCCGCATCGTGGTCGTCTTGCCTGCCCCGTTGCTGCCGACGAACCCGAACAGTTCGCCCGGCGCAGCGGTGAAACTCACGCCGTCGAGCGCGGTTTTCGTGCCGAACCGTTTGCTGACCCGGTCGATCTCCAGCGTCACGCGTCCCCCTCCAGCGGCGCACGGCTGAACACGGCCTCCACCGGCAGGCCGAACACCGCGCAAATACGCAACGCCAGATCGAGGCTCGGGTAATGATCCCCGCGCTCCAGCGCCCCGATGGTCTGCGGATTGACCTCGACCGCCTCGGCGAGCTCCGCGCGGCTCATCCCGCGCTCCGCGCGCAGCACCGGCAGCCGGTTGTGGATCGGCAGCTCCTTGCCACGCCGCACCGGGCTCATGGACCGAACTGTTGCAAAAACCCAACGAAGCGTCAAGCTGCCTTGCCGGGATTTACCCGGGGTTTTCAGGACAGTCCGGCCAGCGTTTTCTCCACCAGTTCGGCTACCCGATCCCGGGCGGCTTCTGCGTCGGCGGGCACCAAGGCCAGCCGGGTGCGGCGTTCGAGGACGTCCTCGACAGTCGTCGCGCCCTCGTGCCGGACGGCCCACACCGCCTCGGCGGCGGTGATTTCCGTCGACGCGCACAGCGGGGTCGCGAATTCCGGTTCCAGTTCGCCGAGCGCCGCCACGCGCGGTGCTTCGGTGCCGTATTTGGCCACCAACCGGGCTGGAGCGTCCACAAGAGACAGTCGGGGTCGTGGTGCGGCGCCGAGCAGTGGCAGTTTTGCGGTTCGCGAAGGGCCGGCGGGCAATCCAGCGTGCGTCAAGGCGACATCGACGGCGTCCTCGGCCATGCGTCGATACGTCGTCAGCTTCCCGCCGACCACAGTGAGCACGCCGTCGGAACCGGTGATCACTGCGTGCTTTCGGGACAGATCGGCGCTCCGTCCAGCGGAACCGGAGACGAGCGGACGCAACCCGGCGTACGAACCGATCACGTCCGCGGCGGTCAACGGGCGATCCAGGACGGAAGAAGCTGTCGATAGCAGGAAGTCCACATCGGACTCGGGCACGGATGGGACATCAGGTACGTCGCCGGATACCGGCTCGTCGGTGAGTCCTAAGTAGACTCGACCGTCGAGCTGCGGCAGCAGGAACACGAACCGATTGGTCTCGCCGGGAACCGGAATGTTGACCGACGTGGCTCCGACTCGCACTGAGTCCGGCGCGAGCACCAGATGGGACCCGCGCGACGGGCGGAGCTGGACAGAGTCGGTCAGGGTGTCCGCCCACACGCCGGTCGCGTTGATGACCTGGCGCGCGCGAAGGGTGTACGCGGAGGTCCCGTCGCTGACCTGGGCTTCGTTGCCGGACAAGGAAACCGCGGACAAGCGCGTGAGGATCCGGGCCCCGAGCAAGGCTGCGGTGCGGGCGATGCTGACCACCAGGCGCGCATCGTCCACCAAAGCTCCGTCGTACGCCAAGAGGGCGCCGCGCAGCCCAGCGGGAGCCAGACCGGGGGACAGGGCCAGCGCCTCGGCGGCGGGAATCCGGCGCGGCCCAGGAAGCACCGACGACGGCGTCCGCGCAGCCCGGCGCAACCCGTCGCCAGCCCGGAGCCCGGCCGCGATCAAAGCCTGTTGCGCGGCGGAAGTCCCGGGATAGAGCGGAAAAAGCTGCGGCATCGCGCGCGTGAGGTGCGGCGCGGTGCGGGTCAGGAGAATCCCGCGCTCCACGGCGCTCTCGTGCGCGAGCCCGAGTTCGCCCTTGGCGAGGTACCGCAACCCGCCGTGCACCAGCTTGCTCGACCAGCGCGACGTGCCGAACGCGAGATCGTGCGCCTCCACCAACGCGACGGAAAGACCCCGTGCGGCCGCGTCGAGTGCGATGCCGGCGCCGGTGACGCCGCCGCCGACCACGAGCACGTCGACCTGTTCGCCGTCGACCAAGCGGGACAGTTCGCGTTCGCGGCGGCGCGCGTTGAGGGATCCGGTGCTCATGGTTTCAACCCCGCTTCGACCAGGTGCCGGAATTCGGCGAGCAGCGCGTCCTCGTCCACGTCGGCGGTGGCCGGGCGCAGCGAGAACGCGAACGACTGCACGACCAGCAGCACGGATCGCGCCTGCGCGGCCACCTCGGCGGTGCGCACCGATCCGTCTCGGTGTCCCTCTTCGAGGAGGCTTCGGAGCACATGCTCGGCGAAGTGCTGCGTCGCACCGAGCCGCTCCACGATGTACGGCAGCACCAGCTCGGCATCGACATCCAGCAGCGTCCGGAACAGCGGATCGGCCGACAGCGCGCCGACGCTGGCCGCAGCCAGGTGCACGATGCGGTCGCGCGCGTGCGCCGCGTGGTCGCCGGACTCGCTCACCCGCTGCAGCAGGCCGCTGAACTCGCGCGTCATCAGCGCGGCGAGGACACTGCGCACATCGGGGAACCGCCGGTACACCGTCATGCGGCTGACCTGCGCGGTTCGGGCGATCTCGGCGAGCGTCGTGCGCCGGACGCCGACCGCGAGCACGCACTGGCGCGCGGCGTCGAGGAGCTCGTCGTCGGCGACGCGAGCCGAGGTCGGGCGGCTGCGAGCGTCCGCGAGTGCGGAGGGGGCCGCTCCCGGGCGGGAGTGACGTTTGACGTCCATGTGTCACACTGTAGTCGTGAGCGATCTCATCAACCACCGCATCCGGCGTTCGTGGACCGAGGAGGGCTCGGCCGCGGCCGGTCTGCCCGACCGCGCGGTCCGGTGGCTCGGCCAGCGTATCGGCCAGGTCGGCCCTGATCGAGGCGGAAAAACCGGTGCGGTCAGCCCGGTCTCCGAGTCCGCGCTGACTGTGCCCGTCCGTACCGAATTCGAGGAACTTCTCGGCGCGGACCACGTGCTCCTCGATCCGCGGGAGCGGCTCGGCCGTGCCGGTGGTCTGTCCTATCTGGATCTCCTGCACACCCGGGCCGGCGACGAGGTGCCGGTGCCGGACGCGGTGCTGCTGCCCGCGGACCCGGACGAGGTGCAGGCCGTGCTGGACCTCTGCGTGCGGCACGACATCGGCGTCGTCCCGTTCGGCGGCGGTACGTCGGTGGTCGGCGGGGTCGCGGCGCTGCGCGGCGACAAGACCGCGGTGGTCGTGCTGGACCTGGTGCGGCTCGACGAGCTGGTGTCGGTGGACCCGATGTCGCGGATCGCGGTGCTGCAGGCCGGCGTGCGCGGTCCGGAGGCGGAACGGCTGCTCGCGGCGCACGGGTACACGCTCGGTCACGTGCCGCAGTCGTTCGAGCGCGCCACCATCGGCGGGTTCGCGGCCACGCGTTCGGCCGGGCAGGCGTCGTCCGGTTACGGCCGGTTCGAGGACATGGTCGCCGGGGTCCGGCTGGCCACACCCAAGGGCGAGTGGCGGCTCGGTGTCGCACCGGCGTCCGCGGCGGGTCCGGATCTGCGGCAGCTCGCGGTCGGCAGCGAGGGCACGCTCGGCGTGATCACCGAGGTCGCGCTGCGGGTCCGGCCGTTGCCGGAGCAGCGGCATTACGAGGGCTGGATCGTCGACGGCTGGGAGGCCGGAGCCGCGGCGGTCCGGAAGCTCGCGCAGGACCACGCGCTGGCGGACGTCACCCGACTGTCCGATGTGGACGAGACGAATGTGTCGTTCTCGCTCAACGCCGGGCTGAAGACCACCGCGTTGAAGACCTATCTCAAAGCGCGCGGGATCAAGAACCCATGCCTGCTGATCGTCGGCTGGGAAGGCGACGTTGCTCGGCGCCGTCGGCGAACATCGGCGATGCTGAAGTGTTCCGGTGCCTTGCGGATCGGCAAGGTGCTCGGCGAATCATGGCGGCACGGCCGGTTCAACGGACCGCGGCAGCGCGACGCGTTGCTGGATCTCGGCGTCTGCGTGGAAACCCTGGAGACCGCGGCTTATTGGTCCAATTTGGACGAACTGCACGATGCGGTGCGCGCGGCTTTGGTGGCCTCGCTGGGCCGCGCGATCGTGATGTGCCACGTTTCGCACGCCTACGAAACCGGTGCGTCGCTGTACTTCACGGTGTTGACCTCGCGGGATGACACTGATCCGGTTGGACAGTGGCAGCGGGCGAAAGCGGCGGCGTGCGAGGCGATCACCGGCATCGGGACGATCAGCCACCACCACGCGGTCGGCGTCGACCACGCGCCGTACCTGGAGGCGGAGATCGGCCGGATCGGGCTGGACGTGCTGCGCGCGGCCAAGTCCGCAGTGGACCCGACCGGGATCCTGAACCCCGGAAAACTGCTCGGCTGAACGCGCCCGCGCGGGCAGACTGGCGCGGGTGAGCGATGCAGTGGGTTCCTTTCCGCAATACGAAGTGTTCGCCGACGAATTCCTCGACCACGCGCAAAACGGGTTCTACAACGCGCACTACGACCGCCCGGCCTGCCTGGAATTACTGGGCGACGTCGCCGGGCAGCATGTCCTCGACGCCGCGTGCGGTCCCGGCCTCTACGCCGAAGAACTGACCGCGCGCGGCGCACGGGTGACCGGGTTCGACCTCAGCCCGCGCATGGTCGAACTGAGCCGCGAGCGGGTGCCGGCGGGCGAGTTCCACGTGCAGGACCTGGCCGAACCGCTGACCTGGCTGCCGGACGCGTCGGTGGATCAGGTGCTGTTCGCCCTCGCGCTGGAGTACGTGGACGACCGGGTCGGCGCGCTGCGCGAGTTCCGCCGGGTGCTGCGGCCGGGCGGTGCGCTGGTGCTGTCGCGGCAGCATCCGACCGGTGATTGGCTCCGGCACGGCGGCAACTACTTCGACGTCCGGGTGATCGAGGAGGTCTGGAGCCGCGGCTGGAAGGTGCGGTACTGGCTGGCCCCGCTGGAACGCACGTGCGAGGAACTGCGCGAGGCCGGGTTCCTGATCGAGCAGCTGCGCGAGGGACGCCCTGCTGCCGAAGCAGCGTTGGTCGATCCCGAACGCCACGCCCGGCTGGCGCAGGAGCCGCTGGGCTTCCTGACCGTGCGCGCGATTCCGGACCCGCGGGTCAGCTGAAGGTCTGCTCCGGCGGCAGGACGGTGCAGGCGAGGCCGTGCCCTGCCGCTGGTTCGCCGATGAGCGACGCCGCGTCCGCCTGGGCCACGTCCGCGACGCGGACCGGGAAACCGTTGACCAGCAACGGAAACCGGACCGGCGCGGCCCCGACATAAGCGTGTACGCCAGAAAGCAGCACGCCGTCCAGCCGGATGTCGGCGTTGTCCAGCGTCGCCAGGTCGTACCGGTTCCCGCGACCCTCGCAGACATCCAGTACGGCCAGCTGTTCCGGCGTCGCGAACCAGACGAAGTGGTCCTCCGCCACGCCCCGCAGCGCGGTGAGCGTTGCCGGGCGCTGGCCGTCGCGTTCGCGCAGCCCGGCGGCCCACACCGCGGCGAGCCCGGTGCACTGGACGCGAGCCGCGACGACCGGCCCGGTCAGGCCGAGCTGGGTGCGCAGCCAGGTGATCTTCGACGGGCACGCGTTCGACCCGTACGCGAGCACCGGCGTGCGCGAACGCCACCCCGGCGGCGCGGTGTCCAGTGCGTGGCCAGCGCCGTCGAGGTGCACGTACGAGCAGTCCGGCCGCGTGCCCGGGTACGGGTCGGCCGGATAATCCGCGTCGGCGAAAAGGATCAGAACTCCACCACGCTGCGCAGCACGTCGCCGTGGTGCATTCGCTCGAAAGCCTGCTCCACGCCGTCGACGCCGATCCGCTCCGTGACGAACTTGTCCAGCGGCAACCGGCCCTGCAGGTACAGGTCGACGAGCATCGGGAAGTCCCGCGACGGCAGGCAATCGCCGTACCACGACGATTTCAGCGAGCCGCCGCGCGAGAAGAAGTCGATCAGCGGCAGGTCGTTCAGCTTCATGTCCGGCGTGGGCACCCCGACCAGCACGACGGTGCCGGCGAGGTCGCGTCCGTAGAAGGCTTGGCGCCAGGTCTCCGGACGGCCGACCGCGTCGATCACGACGTCCGGGCCGAACGAGTTGGTCGCGTCCTGCATCGCGGCGACCACGTCCTCCTCGCTCAGGCCGCGGCTGTTGACCGTGTGCGTGGCCCCGAAGTCCTTGGCCCACTGCAGTTTCCGGTCGTCGGTGTCGATCGCGACGATGGTGGTCGCTCCGGCCAGCCGCGCGCCTGCGATGGCCGCGTCGCCGACGCCGCCGCAGCCGATCACCGCGACCGAATCGCCGCGCCCGACCGCGCCGGTGTTGATCGCCGCGCCCAGTCCGGCCATCACGCCGCAGCCCAGCAACCCGGCGACGGCGGGTTCAGCGCGCTCGTCGACCTTGGTGCACTGTCCACTGTGGACCAGCGTTTTCTCGAGGAAGGCTCCGACGCCCAGCGCGGGCGACAGCTTCGTGCCGTCGGTGAGCGTCATCGGCTGCTCGGCGTTGAAAGTCGAGAAGCAGTACCAGGGCTTGCCGCGCTTGCATGCCCGGCAGGTGCCGCAGACCGCGCGCCAGTTGAGGATCACGTAGTCGCCGGGCGCGAGATCGGTGACGCCCGCGCCGACCTTGTCCACCCGTCCCGCGGCCTCGTGCCCGAGGAGAAACGGGAACTCGTCGTTGATCCCGCCCTCGCGATAGTGCAGGTCGGTATGGCACACCCCGCACGCCTGCACCGACACGACGGCCTCGCCCGGTCCCGGGTCCGGAACCACCACCGTCTCGAGCGTGACCGGCTCACCCTTGGCCCGTGACACGACTCCCTGGACCTCGTACGGCATATGCACAACCCTTCGACGGCGTTTCAGGGGCAGCTAATCACGGATCATGCGCATGTCGCCATAGCCCGGATCGGTCGCTACTCGCCGGTCGCTCCGTCCGCCAGCTCGCGCACCACATCCAGCTGCCCCACATGCCGCGCGTACTCCTGCAGCACATGAAACAGAATCCAGCTCAACGCGGGCGGCTGCGCCGGAGGCGTGAAGCGGCCGGTGCCGCGGGCGATGTCCTCAAGCCGCGCGCCGGACACGATCGCACGAGAGGACTCGCACTCTTCCAGGAAGAGCGCCCGAACCGACTCCGCCGATTCGTCCGCGCCGACCGTCCACTTTCTGGTCTCGGGGTCCTCGTCGCCCGAGACCGGATCCACGTCCTCGCCAAGGAATCCCCAGCGCAGCCACCGCCGTTCCACGAACGCGAGGTGCTTGAGCAGCTCGAGCGGGGTCCAGCCCGACGGGAGCCTGCTGGTGCGCAGCTCGTCGTCGGACAGGCCGTCGAGCTTGCGCAGCAGCGTCGCCCGGTAGTAGTCGAGGTAGGCGAGCAGCAGCTCGCGCGGGTCGGTCAAAGTGTCCGAGGGTTCGCTCACGGACGGGAATGTAGCCCCGAAACGGCAAGGGGGACCAGCGCGTTTACGGCGTGATCAGGTAAACGACCCCGCCCGGCCCGCCGGCCACCGCGCCGCTCTCGGTGTGCCGCTTCGTGCGCTGCCAGATCTTCTCGAACTGGTCGCGCTTGTACACCGTGCGCACGCGGCCGTCGGAGCTGGACGCCGGATCGTTCGCGATCACATCGCCCGCCTGGGTGAAACCGACGACGACCATCAGGTGCCCGGCCGTGCCATAGCCCGCGCCGTCGAGTTCGCTGGACAGGAACGACTGCGAGGTGATCACCGGGATGCCGCGCGCGATGTAGCCCTCGAGTTCGTTGAGGTCGTGCAGCCGCGTGATGTGCCCGCGCAACCCGAGCGAAGCGGCGTACGCGGTGTTGAACGGCCAGTTGCCGGTGCCGTCGTAGGCGTAGTCGAAGGTGTTGCGCGCGGCGTAGACGACCGACCGGTCCTGGTAGTCCGCCGGGATCCAGTCCATCTGCTGCGCGGACGGCTTGCGGCCCCAGTACTCGGCGACCATCTCGGTCGAGGTCGGGCTGCACCAGGCCTCGCCGCCACCGCCGTACTGCGGGAACTGTCCTTTGTGGATGTTCTGGGCGAACGGCGGCACCTTCAGCTCGATCCCGCGCGCCCGGCCGGGTTTCGTGGTCTGGACGTCGAACCGGTCCGGCACGTTCGAGGTCATCGCGCCGAGCGAGGACAGCGTCGGCGTGGTCGGCGAACCCTGCTCGCGGTAGAGCGTCACGCGCAGCTGGTACGAGCGCAGCGTGACGCCCGCCTTCGTGGCGAGCGTGTCGACGTCGACCGAGGCGTTGGCGTCGCTCTGCCCGTCGACGCTGGTGCGGTGGATGTCGGCGTCCCCGCTGGCCCAGCGGCCCATGGTGTACCAAGTGGTTTCGGCTCCAGCCGAAGTCCGGCCGCGCGCCTGCACCTCCAGCCACGTCTTCGCCGGGGTGCGCGCGTTCCACGACGCGATCAGCTGTGTCGCGTCGAAGCCCTGCCGGTACTTCGGCGACGTCCAGGTGCCGTAGTCGTAGGTGCGCGTGGTGCCGAGCCCCGGTTCGGTGTGCGCGACGCTGCCCGCCGGATGCGTGATCCGCAGGCCGCCGTAGCCGAAGCCGAGGCCGTCGAGCCGGCCCGCGAAGAACGAGCCGGACGACCATTCGTGGTAGTCGATGGCCTCGTCGTTCCGCGCGTGCCGCGGTTCAGCAGCGGCCTGTGTCGCACCAGCCGTGAGCATGACGATGGACAGTAACGTGCACAATCCGCGAACCCGCATTCCGGCTCCGTCCCCAGACCCCAGTGGTAGCCAAAGATTTTCGCCTTCCGGAGCGGGTAAGTAAAGAGCCGTCGCTACAACACTGCTTGCGTCTGGGTGATTTTCGCGGCGAGCTTGCCGTCGTCGGTGCGGATTTCGGTCTCGACGACCACGACTCGGCGCCCGGCGTGCAGTGGTCTGGACGACGCGGTGGCGTACCCCGAACGGACGCCGCGCAGGAAGTTCGTCTTCGACTCCAGCGTCGTCGTGCCCTGCGCGCCCTCGGGAAGATTGAGGAACGCGCAGACGGCTCCGGTCGAATCGGCCAGCGCCATCAGCGCGCCGCCGTGCAGCACGCCGCCGAGCGTGCACAGCGATTCGTCCCACGCGATCCGGCTGCGGACCAGGTCCGGGCCGTGCTCCAGCACCTCGATGCCGAGCCGTTCGCTGAACGGCATCGTCTTGTGGAACAGCTGCGTGCCTTCGACGTCGGTCATGCCGAGCAGTCAACCGCAGCCGGATGCATGGCGTCGATTACCTCGCGGGTAATCAGCTAAGCGGGTTAGTGAGCAGCAGCTCGGTGTTGCGGTCGCCCGCCTCGCCGACGTGGCTGAGGTTCGCGTGGATGTCGTTGTAGGAGAACTCGCGGTACATCGAGGCGAGCGCGTCGGGCGTGCGGGCGGAGTAGTCCACGGCGTACGGGGCGTCGGCCTCGATGAGCGTGGTGAACACCGAAAGCGTGCCGTCGTGGTTGTCGGCCAGCTCGATCACGCGGGCGTGCTGCGGGAAGTCGATGTGGCTGGCGGTGTTGATCTCCCAGAAGCTCTGCGCCGGGGTTTTGCCGACGTGCGGGGTGATCTTGTTGAGGTGCGTGTGCCCGTTGACCCAGGCCACGACGTTCGGGAAGCGCTGCAGCATGGCGACGAACGTGTCGCCGTTGAGCCGTGGGTCCAGCAGATGGCGCGCGTCAGGCAGGAGATTGCCCATGGTGCCGCTGGTGTGGTGGCTGAAGAGGACGAACAGCTCGTCGGTAACGGAGTGCGTGACCTTGCGGCCGAAGAAGTCGTAGTACGTCGAGCTGTTCCGCTTGAGCGTCGACTCGACCCAGTTGAACTGCGCGAGCCCGATCGACCCGTCGGCGAACCCGCCCTGAGTAGTGGTGTCGAGGCTGATGCCAGTGACGCCGGGCGCGATCCGGAACGTGTAGTAGACGTTGCGCCCGTCGGAGTTGGCGTCGGTGAAGCCATGCCCGACCGGCCCCGGTCCGGTGTTCTTCGCGGCCAGATGCGCCTTGACGAACTCCGAAGTGCTGAACGGCCGCCGCCGCGGATCCGGCGTGACCTCGCGAACGGTGCCGCCGCCGAACAGCTCGCCGAGCGGCACGCTCTGGCCCTGCTGGATGGCGGTGCCGAGCTTGCGCGCGCTGCTCTCGTCCTTGCCGATGACCTTGTATTTGCCGGTGTACCAGGCCTCGATGCCCGGAATGCCCTCCGGCAGCGTGCCGACGACGCTGTCGTCGTGATTGCCGAACGTGCAGTACCACGGCAGGTTCAACCCCGGCGCGGTGAACGGCGCGATCCCCGCCTCGAGCAGCCCGGGGATCTGCGGAAAGCCCTTCTTGGTGTAGTCGTCGGCGAGCCGCGTGCCCGGGTTCCAGAACTCCGGGTTGCCCGACGCCTGAACACCCTCGTAGCGGTTCGGGTCGCCGGAATTGGGCGTGATCGCGCCGCCGTTGAGCGTCGTGAGGAACCAGTCGAGCTCGAGCAGCTCGTGGTTGTCGGTGTTGTCGCCGGTGGTCATGACGAAGTCGAACTGCCGCCCGGTGAACGGCCCCGCGCGCAAGCTGTTGACCCGCTTGACGAGCGCGCTGGTCGCCACCGTGCCCAGGGTTTCCTGCGGCCGATGCGCGGACCCGATGAACGGATGCAGATACTCGAACCGGGCAGGTGATTCGGTGTCGGTGATGTGCAAGTCGGTGAACTGCACGAACGCCCCGAGCGCGGTACGCCGATCGTCACGCCCGGCCTTGGCCTCGACAAGATCCGCCCGAACCGCGACCGGCCAGCCAGGCCCGGCGGACAGCCGCGAGTACCCCGTCGGCGCCCCGGAAGCGGCCTGTTCCAGCGTCGTACCGCCAGTCCGGACGGCCCGCTGACTGGTCCGCCGCAACGCCCGGTCCAGTGCGTTGGCCGTCGGAGTGCAAAGCAGCAACCCCACCCCGGCCACGCCCGCGGTGGTGAACGCCCGCCTGGTCAGTTCCGCCATGTTCCCGCTCCCCGCCTCTCGCCCGTGCTGCAGCACGCTCCCGGATGTCCATGACCGGCCGGTGAACGAGACCGAAGCAGAATGCGAAGGTCTCTCACATTTGCCGTGACAACGCGGGTGACTTTGTCACACGGGCGAGAGGGGGGCTACCGCCGAACGGAGGGGGTGGTCGCGGTGCCGGACGTCCCCGGGGTTCGCGAAAACCGCGACCGGCGGGTCGGTCAGTCGATGCCTTCGACGATGCGGAAGTCGCGCTCGACGCCGTCGGCGAGGACTGCCAGCGCCTCCTGGTAAGCCTCGCTCTCGTAGGCCGCGACGGCCTGTTCGAAGCTGTCGAACTCGATCAGAACGGCGCGTTCCGCGATTCCGGACTCGCGGGTGGCGACCCGGCCGTCACGGGACAGGAGCCGCCCGCCTCCGGCTTGAACGGCCGGACCGGCCAGCTTGTTGTAGGCGGCCAGCTTCTCGGGGTCGGAAATGACGCGGTAGATGCTGGCCCAGTAACCCTTGGCCATGGAAACCTCCGGATGCATAGAACATTTATATAAATACTCTATGCTTCACGGATGAGCCGTCAAGACGACGACACTCAGGGCGCTTCCGCGGCGATCGGGTCGGTCCTCTACGGGCTGGCCACCAGGGCCGCGAGACGCCTTCCGCGCGGGATCAGCATGACCTCCGCCGCCACCCTGGCCACCCTGCACCGGTCCGGCCCGCGACGCATCACCGAGCTGGCCGCGATCGAGGGCGTCACCCAGCCCGCGATGACCGCCTTGGTCCGGGCGATGGAGGAATCCGGTCTGGTCGAGCGGAAAGGCGACCCGGCCGACAAGCGGGTCACGCTGGTGCGGCTGACCGAGGCCGGCGCGTCGTACGTGCGGGAGCGGCACCAGGCGGGCATCGACGCGTTCGCGCGGCTGATCGGCGAACTCGCCGCCGACGAGGTCGAGGCGCTCGCGGCGGCGCTTCCAGCGTTGGCGCACCTGGCCGAACTCGAATGCCAGGACCGGGAAGGACCTCAGCAGTAGAACGCGCAGGTAGCCCCCACCGCGGACAACGACACGAAGAACCAGATCAAGAAAATCACCGCCGGGATCGCGGCCAGGATCCCGCACACCAGCCCGGCGATGCCCATGCCCTGCCCGGTCCACCCGGGCTTCCCCGCCTGCACCATGCCCGCCCAGGAGAGGCCGATCGCCGTGATAGCCGCGACCACGTCGAAGAACGGCACCCAGAAGAAGATCAACGCCACGATCCCGACGACCATCCCGGCCACCGCGAGCCCGCTGGTCTTGAGCGGGACAACGCCCGGATACGGAGCGGCATACGGCGACCCGTACATCGGCGCGCCATAAGGCACCGGCGGCTGGCCGTACCCCGGCGCGGGCGTCGGTCCGGACGGATACCCGGGAGCCGGGACGGGCCCGGACGGATGACCCTGAGCCGGGTCCTGGCCGGGGTAGGGCTGCTGCTGATAAGGGTCCGTCATGGGTGCACTCCTGCTACGACTGTGGCGACGGTGAGTCGTCGGCGGCTAACGGCGAAACGTTACGCGCGGTCGCCGGTCGATGTGACGGTTTTCAGCCTTTCAACCCGGATTCGGTGACCCCGCGTACCAGATACCGCTGGAGAAACGCGAAGAGCAGCACGATCGGCACGATCGACAGCACCGCGGCCAGGAACAGCAGGTTCAGCTGCGGGTTCTGCGCGGTCAGCAGCCCGGAGAGCGCGACCTGCACCGTCCACGAGTCCGGCGACTGCGCGATGATCAGCGGCCACAGGAAGGCGTTCCAGCTGCCGATCACGGTGATCACCGCGATCGCGGCGAAGAAGCCGCGCGAGTTCGGCACCACGATCTTGCGGAAGACGCCCCAGCGGGACAGGCCGTCGACGCGGCCGGCGTCTTCCAGTTCCTTCGGGAAGTCGAGGAAGTACTGCCGGAACAGAAAAACGCTGAACGCGCTGAACAGGCCCGGGATCACCAGCCCGCGGTAATCCGAGAGCCAGCCGAGCGTCGACACCACTACGAAACTCGGCACGAACGTCACCGACGTCGGGATCATCAGCGTCGCCAGCACCGCGTAGAACACCGGCTTCGAGTAGCGGTACGGCACCCGCGCCAGCCCGTAGCCGGCGAGCGAGCACACCGCCAGCAGGCCGACGGTTTGCAGGACCGCGACGACGACCGAGTTCAGGATGCTGCGCGCGAACGGCACGTCCTGCTGGTCGAACAGCTTGGTGAAATTCTCCCAGTGGATCTGCTTCGGCCACAGCGTCCAGCCCGGCGCGGTGAGCTCCGCGCGCGACGCGAGACCGTTGCGCAGCAACAGATAGAACGGCAGCAGGAACAGGATCGCGGACACGCCGAGCGCCGTCCAGCGAAGCACCGCGCGGATCATGACGCGCTCCGATCGAACCGGAAAAGCTTGCCCTGCAGAAGGGTGACCACAGCGATGAGCAGCGCCAGGATGATCGCGCCCGCGCTGCCGCGGCCCAGATCCTGGCCGCCGGAGCCGAGGGAGGTGTAGTAGAGGTACACCAGCGGCGGCCGCGCGAACGGCGGATAGCCCCGGGAATCGCCCATGATGTTGTAGAACTCGTCGAACGCCTGATAGGCGTTGATCAGGTTCAGCAGCAGCACGGCCACCGACGTCGCGCGCAGCTGCGGCAGCGTGATGTGCCGGAACACCTGCCAGCCCGGCTTCGCGCCATCGAGCCAGGCCGCCTCGTACAGATGCTGCGGAATCCGTTGCAGCGCGGCGAGGAACAGGATCATGTAGAAGCCGAGCTGCAGCCACAGCCGCGCGGTCACCAGCACGATCCAGTACAGCGGCGGGTGCACGGTGCCGGTCCACGCCACCGGGTCGATGCCGAAGACGCCGAGCACGGTGTTCGCGAGGCCGTAGCGGACGCCGGAGAACAGCGACGTCTTCCAGATCAGCGACGCCACCACGTACGAACACGCGAACGGCAGGAAGAACACCGAACGGAAGAACGCCTTCGCGAACCGCAGCTGGTTCACGCCGACCGCCAGCGCCAGCGACAGCACGAACGTCAGCGGCACGATGAACACCGCGAACACGCTGAACGTGCCGAGGCTCGAGACGAACGGGCCGTCGGAGAGCATGTGCGCGTAGTTGTCCAGGCCGACGAAGACGCTCGGGGTGACCGTGTTGCGCGCGTCGAAGAACGACAGGTACAGGCTCCACCCGATCGGCACGTAGGCGAAGATCGCCAGTCCGAGCAGGAACGGGCCGACAAACCCCCAGAACGCCAGCGTATCCCGGGCTTTCCGGGACAGCTTCATCCGAAAAGGCGTTTCAGCTCGGACTGCGCGACGGTGACCGCGGCCTTCGTCTGCGCCACCGGGTCCGCGCCCTCCTTGGCGATCTTCGCGACCGCGTCCGACAGCGCGGTGTTCGAGGTCTGTGTCCACACTGGACCGCCGATGAGGTGGCTGTTCTCCTTGACGAACTTCACCACGTCCGCGGCCGGACCGGTTTGCAGCGTCTGCGCTTTGTCGATCAGGCTCTGCCGGGCGGGCACGTGGAAGCCGTAGCGGGTGGCGAATTCGAGCTGGCTGTCGGTCTGGTCGATCCACAGCCACTTCACGAACGCCTTGGCCTCGTTGACGTGCGCGCTCTTCGCGTTGACCATCGCGCCGTACGCGCCGACCGGAACCGAGGGCTTGCCGCTGTCGTCCAGCTTCGGGAACGGCAGGACGCCGAAGTCGTCGTTGAGCGCGTCGCGGACCTTCGGGACGTTCCACAGCCCGGTCCACTGCATCGCGCAGAGCCCGTCGACGAACGCGCCCGGATCCGACCAGTCGGCGGGAGCGCCGAGCAGCAGGGAACCGTTGGTGTTCAGCGTGTGCAGCTTGCTGAACGCGGCGGCCGAGCGTGGATCGTCGAAGCCGACCTCGCGGTTGTTGTTCTTCAGATAGTCCAGCCCGGCCGACCACAGCAGCGGCCCGGTGAGCGTGCCGACGCCGCCGTCATTGCCCGCGAACAGGCCCTTCACGCCGTCCTTCGACAGCTTGCTCGCGGCGTCGATCAGCTCGTCCACCGTCTGCGGCGGCTGCACGCCGGCGGCCTGCAGCATGCTCTTGCGGTAGAAGAGGACCTGCGTGTCGGTGGCCTGCGGAATGCCGTAGACCTTGCCCTCCACGGTCTGCGCGGCGAGCACGGCGGGGCTGAAGTCGTTCTTGACCGGCCCGATGATGTCGTCCAGCGACACCACCTGGTTCTGCCGGACCCAGTCGATCTTCACCTGCGCCTCGAAGACGTCCGGCACCGGGCTGTTCTGCAGCGCGGTGACGATCTTCGAGTCGTAGTCGCCCGGGTTCCACACGACGTTGACCTTCGCGCCCGAGTAGCTGGCCGCGTAGTTCTTGACGGCTTCCTGCACGCCGTCCTCGCCGTAGGCGTGGTACCACTGCTGCAGCGTGGCCTTCGGGGCCTGCGACGGGGTCGAAGCCCCCGCCGACATCGCCGTGGACGGCGGCGGATCCCCCGGCCGCCCGGTATTCGACCCGCACGCCGCCGCGACCGCTCCCACCGCCGCCGTTCCCGCCAACGACAGGAACGCCCTCCTGCTTCGCTGCTGCATCCCCAGTTCTCCTCCGACGTGCTGGGAAGGACTCCTTGCGTGAAACAGATTCCCGCACGAAGTCCTTCCCAGGCCGACAACTCGCCGGAGATTTACCGCTCAGAGGTGTGAGATGTCGAGCTTTCCCTCGGAGTAGGACGCGCGCAGCCGCTTCTTGTCGAACTTGCCGACGCTGGTCTTGGGCACCTCCTCCACGAACGTCCAGTTCTCCGGCAGTTGCCACTTCGCGACCTTGTCCGACAGGTACTCGCGCAGTTCTTCGGCGGTGGCCTGCTGGCCTTCCTTCACCACGACGGCGACCAGCGGCCGTTCGTCCCACTTCTCGTCCGGGATGCCGACGACCGCCGCCTCGGCTACCGCCGGATGGCCCATCACCGCGTTCTCCAGGTCCACCGACGAGATCCACTCGCCGCCGGACTTGATCACGTCCTTCGCGCGGTCGGTCAGGGTCAGGAAGCCGTCCGGGCTGATCTTGCCGACGTCGCCTGTGCGCAGCCAGCCGTCGTGGAACTTCTCCGGGTCGATATCGGACCCGCCGTGGTAGGCGCCCGCGATCCACGGACCGGAGACCTCCAGCTCGCCGACCGCCTCGTTGTCCCACGGCAGTTCCTCGCCGTCGTCGCCGATCAGCCGGGCCGCCACGGACGCCGGGAACCGGCCCTGGGTGTAGCGGTAGGCCCAGCGCTCCTCGCCGGTGGCGCTGGCGGGCGGACGTGCGACGCTGCCCAGCGGCGACGTCTCGGTCATGCCCCACGCGTGCAGGATCGGCACGTCGTAGCGCTCCTCGAAGGCGTGCATCAGCGACGGCGGCGCGGCCGACCCGCCGACGACCACCTCGCGCACGTGGCTGATGTCCTGCGGGTTCGCGTCCAGGTGCGCGAGCAGGCCCTGCCAGATCGTCGGCACCGCCGCGGCGAAGGTCGGCTTCTCCGCGGCCAGCAGCGCCGCGATCGGAGCCGGCTGCAGGAACCGGTCCGGCATCAGCAGCGAGGCGCCGACCATCATCGCCGCGTACGGCAGGCCCCACGACATCGCGTGGAACATCGGCACGATCGCCAGCGCCAGGTCTTCCTGGGCGAGCCGCATGCTGTCGGTCATGCAGACCTGCATCGAGTGCAGCCAGATCGACCGGTGCGAGTAGACGACGCCCTTCGGGTCGCCCGTGGTGCCGGACGTGTAACACATCGCGGCCGCGGCCCGCTCGTCGATCTCCGGCCAGTCGAACTCGTCGGACTGCCCGGCCAGCAGCTCGTCGTAGGAGTGCACGGTGACGCCCTCGGGCGCGGTGAGCGCGGACGCGTCGCCGTTGGCCACGATCACGTGCTTGACCGTCTTCATTCCCGGCAGGTTGCTCGCCAGCAGCGGGACGAGCGTGCCGTCGACGATGACGACGTGGTCCTCGGCGTGGTTCGCGACGAAAACCAGCTGTTCGGGGAACAGCCGGATGTTCAGCGTGTGCAGCACCGCGCCCATGGCGGGCACTGCCAGGTAGGCGGCGAGGTGCTCGGCGTTGTTCCACATGAACGTGCCGACCCGCTGGTCGCCGGTGACGCCGAGACCGCGCAGCGCGTTCGCCAGCCGGGCGGCGTGCTTGCCGAGCTCCGCGTACGTCTCCCGGCGGGCTTCTGAACCGGTCCAGGTGACGACTTCGCTCTTCGCGTGCACCTTCGTGCCGTGGCGCAGCAGCTTCGCGAGCGACAGCTGTCCGTCCTGCATCGTGCTCAACATGGGTGACTCCCGTGGTGCTGGTTCGCCGGTGAACTGGGGGTGCGCCCGACTCTAATGCGCATCCGCCGGATCAGGCACGAACAAGTTCGGTAACGGCTTGTCGGGGCCCTCCCGCCATCGGGTGGCGGCCCCGGCCGTTCATGATCCACTTCTGTCGCGCTTTCTGTTGCGGGACAAGAAAATGCGTTGTGTTAACTGCGTCGAAATACACTCCCGTTCGGGTGAGGTAATGGGGGTGGAAATGAGCCCTTCGAGGCCGTTTTCACAGGTCGCGAGGGGTCCCCTCGCGCAGGTCCGCCGTGCCCGTCGACGGGTGATAAGTGCGTGTCGGTTGCGCGTACTGCGGGCACGTGGCGTTTACTGGGGCCGTGGTAAGTGACGGCTGGCCAGCGCTTGCAGCTGCAAGCATCGGCTGAGACCGTCGGCCGCGAAAGCGGAGACCTGAGAGGAAAGGACATTACGTTGGCTCTGCCCACGTTGACTCCGGAGCAGCGCGCCGAGGCCCTCGCCAAGGCGGCAGAGGCTCGTAAGGCGCGTTCGGAGCTGCTCGCTTCGATCAAGTCCGGCAAGGAGAGCATCGAGTCGGTGCTCAAGCGGGCCAAGGAGAACAAGACCGTCGGCAAGACGAAGGTCACGCAGCTTCTCAAGGCGGTGCCCGGCCTGGGCGCGGTCAAGGTCGCCGCGCTGCTCGAGCAGGCGGGGATCGACCCCGACCGCCGGGCCGCTGGCCTGGGCGAACGGCAGCGCGAAGCGCTGATCGACGCGCTCAAGTAACGCTGATCCGGCGGCCGCGGGGAAGGTGTGCGCGAAGGTGTTGCACCGGCGACACTTTCCCCGCGGCGCTCCCGGATCCTGAGACGCTGGTGGAGTGACGACCAGTACCGCGCCGGCGACCCCGGCCGAGACCACCGTCCGCTACCAGCGCGGCGACTTCTTGTTCGCGACCGCCCGGCGTGCCCTGCTCGCCCGCGGTGCGCTCGGCACTGTCACCGACGCCGACCCTCGCCGCCTCGCCCGCTCGGCAGCCGCTGAGCTGGAGCGTTCCGGCGTGCCGCTCGCCGTCGGGGTGCTGCCGTTCGACACCGGGCCCGGCGCTTCCTCGCCGGGGCACCTCGTGCTGCCCCGGACGGTGCATCGCGCCCAGGCCGATGCCGAGACCCCGGCCGCTCCGCCCGCGGCGGACCTGCCCGCTCCCGCGGCCACCCGGCGGCTTCCGTCCGCCGAAGGCCATCGCGAGAACGTGCGGGCGGCTGTCGCTGCCCTGCGCGACCGTGACCTGCGCAAAGCCGTGCTGGCCCGCGCGCTGGAGCTGGAATTCGACGCGCCGATCCCGGTCGAGGGGATCGTGCGCAACCTCGCGCGCGGCAACCCGCGCCACTTCACCTACGCCGCCGAACTGCCCGGCGGGCGCACTCTCGTCGGCGCCACGCCCGAGCTGCTGCTTTCCCGGGCGGGCGACTCCGTGTTCACGACCCCGCACGCCGGGTCGATGCCGCGTTCGGCCGACCCGGAGACCGACCGGGCCAACGGCGAAGCCCTCCTCGCGTCCGCGAAGGACCGGGAAGAGCACGACCTGGTGATCGACTACGTCGTCGAGTCGCTGCGGCCGTTCTGCCGCAAGCTCGACGTCCCCGCCGGTCCTGAGCTGGTCTCCACGCCCGCGATCTGGCACCTGCGGACGTCCATCACCGGCGAGCTGGCCGACCGCTCGGTGACCGCGCTCGACCTCGCCGCCGCGATGCATCCGACGCCGGCGGTCTGCGGCACCCCGACCGTCGCCGCGCGCGACCTGGTGCAGGACCTGGAGCCGTTCGACCGCGGCTACTACGCGGGCGCGGTCGGCTGGGTCGACGCGGCGGGCGACGGCGAGTGGGCCGTCGCGATCCGGTGCGCCGAGGTGGCCGAGAAGTCGATGCGGCTCTACGCGGGCGGCGGCATCGTGCCCGCCTCGGACCCGGACACCGAGTACCAGGAGACGATCGCGAAGTTCCGCACGCTGCTCGGCGCGATGGGGCTGGACGACAGCGCCTCGTGTGGTGGGTACCGCGGGGGATAAGGGCGGGTGCCACCCCCCCCCACAGGGCCCCCCCGACGGGGGGGTGGGGCGCGGGGTGGGGGGGGGGCCGCCGCCCCCCCCCCCCCGGGCCCGCGGGGCGGCGAG